>DRME01000059.1 GCA_011375175.1 Deltaproteobacteria bacterium
TCCCTCAGACTCCCTCCAAAAACTTTTAACGCCCTGCGGATCACCCCGATTTTGCTTGCAAAATCGGGGTGATCCGCAGGGAATTAAAAGTCTTTGAAGGGGGTCTGGGGGAAACTTTCTACAGAAAGTTTCCCCCAGGTAATTAATCAGAGCTTCCCTAAGCCCAAAAGAAGCCCTTTCGGGCAAAAGCCCCCGTCCGATACCGCTTGCGGGACCGCCGGTCCTCGGCCGGCGGTCCCCTTCGGCCCTCAACCGGAGTCAGTCACGGCCACGGCTTCGATCTCGACCGCCACGTCCTTGGGCAGCGCCGCGGCCTCGACGGTCGCCCTCGCCGGGTAGGGCTCACTGAAGTAGCGGCCGTAGACCTCGTTCATCTCGGCGAAGGTCCCCAGGTCCTTGAGGTAGACCGTCGTCTTCACCACGGCGTCGAGACCGAGGCCCGCCGCCTCGAGCACGGCGGTTATGTTGTCGAGCACGCGGCGTGTCTGCTGGGCCACCGTCGCGCCGACGACCTCGCCTGTGGCCGGGTCCAGCGGTATCTGTCCCGACAGGAAGAGAAAGCCCCCGGCCCGCACGGCCTGGGAGTACGGCCCGATGGCCTCGGGCGCCTTCTTCGTGCTCACGGCCCTCTTACGCACCGCTCGCCTCCGCTTCCCTTGCTCCGCCCCTTATCCTCTCCACCTTCTTCACCTTTCTTATCTTCTGCAGGGCCCTTATGATGGAGTTGAGGTGATGCTTGTCGCACACCTCGACCTCGAAGTTGCAGACCGACCTGTTGTCCTCCTTGGTCGATATGTTGGCGCTCGTTATGTTGGCGTCGGCGTTCTTGATGGCGTTGCTCATGTCGGCGAGAAGGCCCTTGTCGTTGGAGCATATGACCTCGATGCGGACGGGCCTCGTCGTCCTGACCCTCCTGTCCCACTCCACCTCTATGCGGCGCTCGCTGTCGATATCGAGGGTGTTGGGACAGTTGGCGGCATGGATCGTCACGCCCTGGCCGTGGCTGATGTAGCCGACGATACTGTCTCCGGGCAGGGGGTTGCAGCACTTGGCGAAGCGCACGAGCACGTTCTCGATCCCCTGGATGAGCACTCCCCCGCCCTGGGGCCTGGGACCGCGGCGCAGCCTCTGAATCACCTGCCGGAAGCGCGAGACGGCGCCGTGGCGGTGCTCCATCTTCTCCGGCGGCAGTATCCTGCCGAGGAGCTGGCCCACCGATATCTTGCCGTAGCCGATGTTGGCCATCAGCGCCTTGGCGTCCTTGAGGCCGAAGGACTCGGTCGCTATCTTGTCGAGCTCTCCCGACTTGAGCAGCCTGCCGAGCTCGATGTTGTGACGGCGCAGCTCCTTGTCGCATATCTCCTTGCCGAGGGCGAGGCTCTTTTCGCGCTCCTCGCTCTTGAGCCACTGGCGTATCTTGGTGCGGGCCCTCGAACTCGCCACGAAGTTGAGCCAGTCGGGGCTGGGCTTGTGGTTGGGCGAGGTGATTATCTCCACCACGTCGCCGTTTTTCAGGGGGTGGCGGAGCGGCACCATCCTGCCGTTGACCTTTGCGCCCGTGCATCGGTGCCCCACGTCGGTGTGGATGGCGTAGGCGAAGTCCACGGCCGTCGCCCCCACGGGCAGCTCCTTTATGTCGCCGCCCGGCGTGAAGACGAAGACCTCCTCGGGAAAGAGATCGACCTTCACGGTCTCCATGAACTCGTCCGAGTCGGTGAGGTCGCGCTGCCACTCGAGAAGCTGACGCAGCCAGGCGAAGTTGCGCTCGTCGCGGCCCTGCCTTACCACCTTCCCCTCCTTGTACTTCCAGTGGGCGGCCACGCCGTATTCGGCGACGTTGTGCATCTGTTCGGTCCTTATCTGGACCTCCATGCGCTCGCCGTAGGGACCGAAGACGGTGGTGTGGAGAGACTGGTAGCCGTTGGGCTTGGGCAGGGCTATGTAGTCCTTGAACCTGCCGGGCACGGGCCGCCAGTTGGAGTGCACCACGCCGAGCACGGTGTAGCAGTCGCGCACCTCCTTGACAACCACCCGGAAGGCGATGAGGTCGTGGATGTTCTCGAACTCGAGCTCCTGGTCCTGCATCTTCTTGTAGATGCTGTAGAGGTGCTTGGGGCGTCCCGTGACCTCGGCCTCGATGCCGTTGTCGGCCAGCTTGGCGGCTATGATCTCGCGGACCTTCCTGATGTAGCTTTCCCGCTCGGTCACGCCCCTTGCCACCTTCTCCTTGAGCCATTCGTACTTGTCCGGTTCGAGATAGCGGAAACAGAGATCCTCGAGCTCGGTCTTCATCCACCCGATGCCGAGACGGTTGGCCAGCGGCGCGTAGATGTCGAGCGTCTCCTGGGCTATCTTCCGGCGTTTCTCCGGCCTCAGCGGCGCGAGCGTGCGCATGTTGTGGAGCCGGTCGGCGAGCTTTATGACGATGACCCTTATGTCGTTGGCCATGGCCAGCAGCATCTTGCGGAAGCTCTCGACCTCCCGGTCCCGCTTCTTCTCGAAGGTCATGCCGCTTAGCTTTGTGAGCCCGTCCACCAGCCTCGCCACCTCCGCGCCGAAGACGCGCTCGATGTTCTCCAGCGTCGTGTGGGTGTCCTCCACCGTGTCGTGGAGAAGTCCCGTGGCCACGGTGGTCGAGTCCATCTTGAGCCCGGCGAGGATGTAGGCCACCTCCAGGGGATGGCTCAGGTAGGGCTCGCCGGTCTGGCGGATCTGCCCCTTGTGGACCATGCCGGCGAAGACGTACGCCTTTTTAATCGTGTCCAGGTCGGCCCCCGGGTTGTAGGAGGCGATCCGCTCCAGTATGTCCTCAAGCCTCACCATTACTGCTAATTTAACCCAAACAGCGCCTTTTTTCAATAGGCGCTGCAGGTTTGCGCGCCGCAACGGCCCTCTTGCGAAGACCGCCCTCCCTGTGTTAAGAATAATATCCGAGGCTACCTCGTCGTGAAAAGTATCCTCCCAGGATGATGGACGGATGAACTCGGCTCTCATAGCGCTGACGGCCTTTCTCGCATATCTTCTCGCCTACCGTTTCTACGGCGCCTTTCTCTCCCGCCGCATCTTCGGCGTCGACCCGGACAGGCGTCCTCCGGCACACCTCTACCGCGACGGCGTGGACTTCGTGCCCACGGGAAGGCACATCCTCTTCGGCCATCACTTCACCTCCATAGCCGGGGCGGCGCCTATCGTGGGGCCCGCCATAGCCGTCATCTGGGGGTGGCTTCCGGCCCTTGTCTGGGTCATAGCGGGCTCCATCTTCATGGGGGCCGTCCACGACCTCGGCGCGCTCCTCGTCTCGGCCCGCCACAGGGGCCGCTCCATTGGAGAGGTCTCCAGGACCCTCATAGGCCCGAGGGCGAGGGGCCTCTTCCTCTTGCTCATATTCTTCGCCCTGCTCATCGTCATCGCCGTCTTCTGTCTCGTCATAGCCGTGCTCTTCAAGTCCTATCCATCGACGGTCCTGCCGGTGCTCGTATCCATACCGGTGGCCGTGGCGCTGGGGCGCCGCATAAAAGGCCGCAGGGGCGGGGCGCTCGCGCCGTCGCTGGTGGCCGTGGCGATACTCTACGCATCCGTCGCGGCCGGACTCTACTTGCCCGTAACCATGCCGCCCCTCATCATGGGAAGCGATATCCTCACATGGGTCGTCGTGCTCCTCGTCTACGCATACGTGGCCTCGACGCTTCCCGTCTGGGTGCTTCTCCAGCCGCGCGACTACATAAACTCGCACCAGCTCTTCATCGGCCTCGCCCTCCTCTACCTCGGCGTCTTCGTCGTCAGGCCCGACATGGTCGCCCCGGCCGTGAATCCCGCTCCCACGGGCGCGCCGCTTCTCTTCCCCTTCCTCTTCATCACCGTCGCCTGCGGCGCCATATCGGGCTTCCACAGCCTCGTCTGCTCGGGCACCACCGTAAAGCAGCTCGACAGCGAGGCCGACATCCAGTTCATAGGCTACGGCTCCATGCTCGGCGAGGGGCTGCTCGCCGTCATGGCCATACTGGCCTGCACCGCCGGCTTCGCCTCCACCGAGGCCTGGTCCGCCCACTATGCGAGCTGGTCCGCCGCCCAGGGGCTGGGCGCAAAGGTCGGCGCCTTCGTCGAGGGCGGGGCGCGCTTTCTCGCCGGCGTCGGCATTGGCCGCGAATTCGCCACGGCGCTTGTCGCCGTGCTCGTCATAAGCTTCGCCGCCACGACCCTCGACTCGGCTACCCGCATCCAGCGCTACGTGGTGAGCGAGATAGCCGAGGACTACGGCTTCGATGCCCTCTCGGGCCGCCACAGCGCGACGATGATCGCCGTCGTGAGCGCCTTCATGCTCAGCATGATAAACGGCGGAAAGGGCGGCCTCATACTCTGGCCCCTCTTCGGCTCCGTGAACCAGCTCCTCGCCGTCCTCTCCCTGCTCACCGTCACCATGTATCTCGTGCGCGAGAGAAGGCCCGCCATCTACACCATCGTGCCCATGGTCTTCATGATGTGCGTCACCGCCTGGGCCATGGCCGTAAACCTCAGGGACTTCGTCTCCAACGGCCGCTGGCTCCTCGTCACCCTCGGCGTCGGCATATTCCTCCTCGAGGTCTGGCTCGTCGCCGAGGCGGCGGCCGCGCTCAGGACCTTCCGCTCCGAGCCCGTCTTACTTTCTTTTTTGGAAAAAAAGAAAGTAAGCAAAGAAAAAACCGATGACTTTGCGGGTCTATGAATGTAGTTGGGGGCAGGAGGAGGGGGTTGCTTCTTTGTCGTTAACTGTAAAAGTTAGGCCCTTCAGGCACCACCCACCCGGCACAGCAGATCAATGACAACATGACGGCTCACACCACAAAGGGTCTGACCTGTCAACGATACAGAATCGGCCCTCTTTTTCTTCCTTTTCTACATCCGATTCTCATAATTTAAGGAGGGGGACGGCGTCAGGCGGCGGGGGTATTCAGCCGCTGGGGCATGGCAACTTTCCGAGGGTTCGCGGGCTATTGTTTTTTCTTTGCTTACTTTCTTTTTTTCCAAAAAAGAAAGTAAGTCGGGGCGAGAGGATTTGAACCTCCGACTTCCTGCTCCCAAAGCAGGCGCGCTG
Organism: Deltaproteobacteria bacterium; assembly: GCA_011375175.1. Taxonomy (NCBI): domain Bacteria; kingdom Pseudomonadati; phylum Myxococcota; class Myxococcia; species Deltaproteobacteria bacterium. The sequence goes on from DRME01000059.1 coordinate 5,072, forward strand.
CCAGGCTGCGCCACGCCCCGATTGATTGTCACGGTCCGCGACGGCCCAAGGCGTGGAGTCTTCCGGTGGGATATGGGCGTGCGGGGCCGTCCGCAAGGTAGACGAATATCACGGAGGGGATTTTTTTTCAAGCCCGGCGGCGCCGTGGCCGAGCCATGCCTTGAGCTTGCGAAGGGCCTCGGCGCGGTGGCTCAGGCGGTTCTTCTCGTCCGGCGGAAGCTGGGCGGCGGTCATTCTTCTGGAGGGCACGAAGAAGTAGGGGTCGTAGCCGAAGCCGCCGCTGCCCCGGGGCTCGAGGACGATGCGGCCCTCGAAGGCGCCGGAGAAGGTCTTTTCCAGGCCTTCCGGCGTTACGAGGGCGACTACGCAGCGGTAGCGCGCCGTGCGGCGGGCCTCGTCGACGCCGCGCAGCTCTTCCACGAGCTTGCGGTTATTCTCCTCGTCGGTGGCGCCGGGGCCTGCGTAGCGGGCCGAGTAGACGCCGGGACGGCCGCCGAGGGCGTCGACCTCGATGCCCGAGTCGTCGGCGAGGGCCGCGAGGCCGGTGCGTTCGGCCACGTGGCGGGCCTTTATGAGGGCGTTCTCCTCGAAGGTGGCGCCGTCTTCGGGGGGGAGTTCGAGGCCCGGGAAGTCGTCGAGGGTGAGCACCGTGAGGTCGGCGTCCGAAAGGATGGCCTTTATCTCCCGCGCCTTGCCGGGGTTCCTGGTGGCGATGACGAGCTTCACCTCAGCCCCCGGCGGACGAGGCCGGAGCCGCGGCGAGCGCGGCCCTCTGGAGTTCGGAGAGCTCGGCCACACCCTTGGCCGCGAGATCGAGGAGCGAGTCCATCTCGTCCCTGGTGAAGGGTTCGGTCTCGGCGGTGCCCTGGACCTCGATGAACCTTCCGCTGGCGGTCATGACGACGTTCATGTCCACGTCGGCCGCCGAGTCCTCCTCGTAGTTGAGGTCGAGGAGGTATTCGCCCCTCACTATGCCCACGCTGACGGCGGCCACGGAGTCGAGGATGGGCGAAGGGCCGGCGGCGATGACGCCGGTCTCCATGAGCGAGCCCACGGTCTCGGCCAGGGCCACGTAGGCGCCCGTTATGGAGGCCGTGCGGGTGCCGCCGTCGGCCTGGAGCACGTCGCAGTCGACGATGAGCGTGCGGGGGCCGAGGCGGGCGAGGTCCACCACGGCCCGCAGGCTCCTGCCTATGAGCCTCTGTATCTCGTGGGTCCGGCCGCTTACGCGGCCCCGCACGGACTCGCGGGGTATGCGGCGCGCCGACGAGCGCGGGAGCATGGAGTACTCGGCCGTTATCCATCCCTGGTCGCCGCCTGCGAGGAAGGCCGGCACCGTCTCCTCGACGGTGACGGTGCAGATGACCTTGGTGTCGCCCATCTCCATGAGCACCGAGCCGTCGGCCGACTTGAGGAAGTCCCTGGTAATCCTTACGGGCCGCAGCTCGTCGGCGGCCCTCGAGTCGATTCTCTTCATCGCTCCAGTCTCGCCGAGCCCATCCTTTTTCTGTAGACGCCCTCGAAGTCGAGGACGCCTTTGACGATGGCCTCGGCGATCTTCTTCTGGAAGCCGCTCTCCGAGAGCCGCTTCTCTTCCGAAGGGTTGGTTATGAAGCCCATCTCGACGAGGACGGCCGGCATGGTGGCGTTGAAGAGGACGATGAAGGGCGCCTGCTTCACGCCGCGGTTCTCGCCACCCGTGTATGCGGTCAGGGCTCTGTGGACCGACTCGGCGAGCATCGAGCTTGCGTGGTGCGTCTCCGTCTGGGTCAGGTCCCAGAGTATGGCCATGAGGTCGCTCTCCACGGCGTCGTTGTACTCCGTGTCGAGCCGTATGACGTCGTTTTCAAAGGCCGCCACCTCGCGGGCATCCTCGTCGGAGGCCTCGAAGCTCAGGAAGAAGGTCTCCACACCCCTTGCGCCCGCGCGGCGCGCCGCGTTGGCGTGTATGCTTATGAATATGTCGGCGCCGCGGCTGTTGGCAAAGGCCGTGCGGTCCTCGAGCGTCACGTACTCGTCGGTCGTCCTGGTGAGAAGGACGGTGGCCCGGGTGGCGGAGCGCAGCCTTCGCGCCGTCTCGAGGGCCACCTCGAGGGTGACGTCCTTTTCCTTGAGCCCGCCGGGACCTATGGCGCCCGAATCCCTGCCGCCGTGGCCGGGGTCGATGACTATGACCTTGAGCGCCCCGCCCGGCGCCGCCGACACGCCGCCCACGCCGGAGAGCAGCAACGCCGCGGCCGCGACGGCCAGATAAAAGCCTCTTCGCCGACCGTTCATCACGGTTATTCTAATCGCAAGCAACCCGCTTGTCAACAGCCCCGCAGACGTGAGGGAAGACTTCAAGGCATCCAAACTCCTTGAAGGGGGCGGAGAAACGCCGCTCTGCGGCCCTTTTTGCAGCAAGTGTGATTGGTCAGGGTTCCCCTGTGGACCGGGAGTGGAGGGGGCCGGCTCCGCAGGCCCTTGAAGCGGCTGTCAGGTTCTGCTAAGATTAGTCTACAGTGCATACCACCGATACCGTCAGAGAGGCCGCGGCGGCGCGGAGCTGGAAGGCGAGCGATCTCTTCGTCCGTTCCCTCGAGGAAGAGGGGGTGCGCTTCGTCTTCGGCATCGCCGGCGAGGAGAACCTCGACTTTCTCGAATCGCTGCGCAAGTCGGGGAAGATAAGGTTCGTCGTCACCCGCCACGAGCAGGCGGCGGCCTTCATGGCGGCCACCTGCGGAAGGCTCACGGGACGGGCCGGCGTCGTCCTCTCTACCCTCGGGCCGGGCGCCGCCAATCTCGTCACCGGTGTGGCCTACGCCCAGCTCGGCGGCATGCCGCTGGTGGTCATCACGGGCCAGAAGCCCATAAAGAAGAGCAAGCAGGGGCTCTTCCAGATAGTCAACGTCATAGGCATGATGTCGCCTCTCACCAAGGCGAGCCACCTTGTGACGAGCGCCGCCATGGTGCCCTCGCTCGTGCGCCGGGCCTTCAAGCTCGCCGAGGAGGAGCGTCCCGGCGCCGTCCACCTCGAGCTGCCCGAGGACGTGGCCTCCGAGACCACCGCCGGGGAGAGGGTCCTTGCCCGCACCGTCGTTCGCCGTCCGGCCCCGGACCCCAAGGCCGTGGACGACGCGGCGCGCCTTGTGGAACGCTCGCGCCGCCCCCTCATTCTCATCGCCGCCGCGGCCAACAGAAAGCTCGTGCGACGCCAGCTCTCCGAACTCATCGAAGGTACGGGCATCCCCTTCTTCACCACCCAGATGGGAAAGGGCGTCATAAGCGAGGACAGCCCCCTCTGGCTCGGCACCGCCGCGCTCACCGAGGGCGACTACCTCCACTGCGCAATCGACCGCGCCGACCTCATCATATCCATAGGCCACGACGTGACCGAAAAGCCGCCGGCCATCATGGGCCACGGAGCCCGCAAGGTCATACACATAAACTTCTACTCCGCCGTGGTTGACGACGTGTACTGCCCCACCATCGAGCTCGTGGGCGACATATCCCACTCCATCTACGCGCTGCGAAGACGCCTCAGGGTCTCGCCCCGCTGGGACTTCGCCTACTTCAGGAAGATAATCGATCACATGCGCCTACAGATCGGCGAGCGGGCCGACGACGGCTCCTTTCCCGTAAAGCCCCAGCGCCTCGTGGCCGACCTGCGCTCGGTCGTGCCCCGCGACGGCATCGTGACGCTCGACAACGGCGTCTACAAGATATGGATGGCCCGCAACTACCCGGCATACGAGCGCAACACCGTGCTGCTCGACAACGCCCTCGCCACCATGGGAGCCGGGCTTCCCTCGGCCATCGCCGCCAAGCTCGTCCATCCCGAGCGCGCGGTCGTGGCCCTCTGCGGAGACGGCGGCTTCATGATGAACTCGCAGGAGATGGAGACGGCCGTGCGCCTGGGCCTGGACCTCACGGTGCTCGTTGTTAACGACAACGGCTACGGCATGGTCAAGTGGAAGCAGCAGGCCATGGGCCTTGAAAACTTCGGCCTCGACTACACAAACCCCGACTTCGTGCGCTACGCCGAGAGCTACGGCGCCAGGGGACACCGCGTGGAGAGGACCGAAGACCTCGCCGGCATACTGCGGGAATGCATGGGCTCCGGGGGAGTCCACCTCGTGGAATGCCCCGTCGACTACTCGGAAAACCACAGGGTGCTGACCGAGGAACTGCGGGCCAAGACGTGCCTTGTGTGAAGGTCCGGCGGTGAGGGGATGAGGGAAAACAGCGCCATAGAAATCTCAAGGAGACCCTGATACTTGGGAAACCCTGATTCATTGCACTGAGGGAACCTTTTTGTAAAAGGGTCATAGACCCACGGTTCCCTCAGACTCCCTCCAAAAACTTTTGACGCCCTGCGGATCACTCCGATTTTGCTTGCAAAATCGGGGTGATCCGCAGGGAATTGAAAGTCTTTGAAGGGGGTCTGGGGGAAACTTTCTACAGAAAGTTTCCCCCAGGCGGGTGACGCCATGCGAAGCTACGACATACTGGTCATAGGGTCCGGTCCCGGTGGAGAGAAGGCGGCGGTTCAGGCCGCCAAGTTCGGCAAGAAGGTGGCCGTCATCGAACGCAGCCCTTTCATAGGGGGGGCCGGCATACACACGGGCACGCTGCCGAGCAAGACGCTGCGCGAGGCGGCCATCTTCATCTCGGGGCTCAAGCAGCGCGCCGTCTTCGGCCACTACTTCCTGCCGGGCCGCGACGTGACCCTCGGCGAGCTCATGTACAAGAAGAGCGAGGTCATAAGGCGGCAGATGGAGGTCATAATCGACCACTTCGGCAGGAATAACATCGAGGTCGTCTACGGCGAGGCCTCCTTCGTCGACGCCCATACGCTCGCCGTGAGACGCGGCGGCGGCGAGAGCGAGCGGCTGCGCGGCGAGATCATCGTCATCGCCACCGGAACCCGGCCGGCCCGTCCTCCCGAGGTCCCCTTCGACAGCACCCATATCTACGACAGCGACACCATACTGGAGCTCGACAGGCTCCCGGCGAGCATAGCCGTCGTGGGCGGCGGCGTCATAGGGTGCGAGTACGCCTGCATATTCGCCTCGCTGGGCGTGAAGGTCACGCTCATAGACAAGCGCGAGCGGCTGCTCGGCTTCGTGGACGCCGAGCTCGTCACCAGCCTCCTGTACTGGATGCGCCACATGGGCATAACCGTCAGGGGCGGCGAGCAGGTCACCGGCATAACGGTCGAGGGGAAAGGGCGGGTCGTGACGCGCCTTGCAAGCGGCAAGATCGTCGTGACCGAGAAGCTGCTCTACACGATGGGACGGGTGGGCAACACCGACAGGCTCAATCTCGAGGCCGTGGGGCTTGAGGCCGACGACAGGGGGCTTCTCAAGGTCGATTCGGCCTACAGGACGGCCGTGCCCAACATCTACGCCGTGGGGGACGTCATCGGGTTTCCGTCGCTCGCCTCCACCTCGCGCGAGCAGGGGAGGATAGCGGTCTGTCACGCCGTCGAGGACCACGGCGAGGCCTGCGCCCTTCCCTCGCTTCTTCCCTACGGCATCTACACCATCCCGGAGATCTCGATGGTCGGCGAGACCGAGCAGACGCTCACGGAAAAGGGCGTGCCCTACGAATCGGGAACCGCCCTCTTCCAGGAGGTGGCCAGGGGCCAGATAATAGGGGACGTGCACGGCATGTTGAAGCTCCTCTTTCACCGCGAGACACTGCGCCTTCTCGGCGTGCACATAGTCGGCGAGCGGGCCTCGGAGCTCATTCACATAGGTCAGGCCGTCATGAGCTTCGGCGGCACGGTGGAGTACTTCAGGGACGTGGTCTTCAACTACCCCACCCTGTCGGACGCCTACAAGCAGGCGGCGCTCAACGGCCTCAACCGCCTGGGAGGAAAGCCCTGCCACGACGAGGGATGAATCGCCCTGGGGGAGACTTTCCGCAGAAGGGCCACAGGCCCGCGTCTCCCCCCTGCCCCATCGTATGTTATTCGGGTCTTCGGCTGTACCGGGGGTTCGGCCCGCGCCAGGCGGGATTTTTTTACGCCTTTGCGGCCCGAACCCCCGGTACAGCCCCCGAGGAGCCGGCGCGGGCAGGACGCCCACTTCAATTACTTGGGGGAACCTTTACAAAAAGGTTCCCCCAGGGTAGTTAATCAGGGTCTTCCACCGGGCGCGCCTCTGCGGCGCTGCGCGGGAGGTCGGCCCGCAAAGGCGTAACAACCCCGCCTGGCGCGGGCCGACCTCCCGCGCAGCGCCGGGACAAGCGAACCGGCGCGCCCTGCAAGCGAGCCCGGCAGGGCCGCGGGTACGGGAGCCTTCTTCAGAGAGGCCCCGCTCACGGCGGTCAACGGGAGTTTCCCGAAGGATAGAGGGAGGATTGAGCCATGGAGAGAGAAAGATACGGCGTTGAAGAGGAGAGGGAAGGGATCACGCGTCGCAGTTTCGTAAGGGGGGCCTCGGCCTGCGCGGCGCTCACCCTCGCAGGCTTCGACCCGGTGAGCGGCACCATCACCGGCGCCTTCGCCGACGTGGGGTACCCGGAGGGCGGCGCTGCGTCGAAGTGGTACATGTCGGTCTGTCCCTACTGCGGCGTGGGGTGCGGCGTGGACGTGGGCGTGAAGAACAACAGGGTCGTCGCCGTCGCGGGCATGAAGGACCACCCGGTGAACGAGGGCAGGCTCTGCATCCTCGGCAAGAACCTCGTGGGCATGCTCCATACCGACGACAGGCTCGTCTACCCGGCAAGGCGCGAAGGCGACGGCTTCAAGCGCCTCGACTGGGACGAGGCGGCCGCCGAGGTGGCGGAGAGGATAAAGGAGACCGTTGAAAAGCACGGCCCCGACTCCTTCGCCATGTACGTGAGCGCCTCGGAGTATATCGAGGAGTACTACATATACAACAAGTTCGTCAAGGGGTGCCTGGGCACCAACAACCTCGAGTCGAGCGCCAGGCTCTGCTGGGCGAGCGGTGTTGTGGGGCTCGTAAAGGCCTTCGGCGCCGACTCGCCGCCCTGCGCCTACGAGGACGTGGAGCTTGCCGACCTCGTCGTGCTATCGGGCTACAATCCCTCGTCGTCAAAGCCCATCTTCTTCAGGCGGCTGGTGCGGGCGAAGAAGGACTCCGGCGCAAGGCTCATCGTCATCGACCCCAGGCGCACCGACACGGCCCGCTTCGCCGACACCTTCCTCCAGATACGGCCCGGCACGGACGTGCTCCTCCACAACGCCATGGCCCATGTGCTCATAAAGGAGAAGCTCATCGACGAGGCGCAGGCACGACGCCTCACCGACGACTACGACGCCTTCAGCGAACACGTGAAGGACTTCGCGCCCGAGCGCGTGGCGGCCGAGACGGGCCTTTCGGCCGGGGCCATAAGGGACGCGGCCCGGCAGATAGGCAGGGCCGAGAGGGTCGTCTTCATGTGGGGCCAGGGCCTGAACCAGAGCCGCATAGGCACGCGCAAGGTGACGACCCTGCTCAACCTCTGCTTCATTACGGGCAACATCGGCCGGCCCGGGGCCGGCCCTCTTGCCATAACGGGCCAGACGAGCGCCATGGGGCTGCGCGAGGTGGGGGCCCTGCCCCATCTGCTGCCGGGCTTCAGGCTCGTGACCGACGGGAAGGCCAGAGAGGAGGTGGCCCGTGTCTGGGGCGTGGACCCCGCCGGCATGAGCCCCAACAAGGGAAAGCCCATACCCATGATACTGGAGGGCCTCGAGTCGGGCAGGATAAAGGTCCTGTGGATCATCCACTCGAACCCGGCGGCCACATTCCCCGACACGGAGTGGGCGCGCCGGGCGCTCTCGAAGGCCGACTTCCTCATCGTCCAGGACTGCTACCACCCGACCGAGACGTCGCGCTACGCCCACATGCTCCTTCCCGGCGCCCAGTGGTCCGAGAAGGGCGGCACGCTCACCAACTCGGAGCGGGGCCTGAATCTCATCGAGAAGGCCGTGGACCCGCCGGGCCAGGCCCGCCCCGATCTCCTCATAGTCATGGACGTTGCAAGGCGCATGGGTTTCGGGGACCTCTTCCGCTACAGGAGCACCGAGGATATCTTCGAGGAGTACAAGCTTCTGACCAGGGGCCGCCCCTGCGACATAAGCGGCCTTACGTACGCGAGGATAGCCGAGGAGAAGGGCATCCAGTGGCCCGTGCCCACGGCCGGACACAAGGGCACGCGGCGCCGCTTCCTCGACAGGCGCTTTCCCAAGGGCAAGCTGCGCCTCAACCTCCACGACCACGAAGAGCCGGCCGAGACGCCCGGCGAGGGCTACCCGCTCCATCTCATAACGGGGCTCGTGGCCACCCAGTACCACTCGCGCACGAGAACGGGCAAGATCGTGAAACTCGACAGGACGCTGCCCGAGCCCTTCGTCGAGATACATCCCGACGACGCCGGGCGCTACGGCGTGGCCGACGGTGATCTCGCCGTCGTCTCCACCCGCAGGGGCTCGGTCAAGGCGCGGGTCGTCGTCACCGACGGCATACGCCGCGGGGCGATCTTCGTCCCCTACCACTTCGGCTATCTGGCCGGCCGAGAGCGGGCGGTCAACGCGCTCACGAACCGCTCCTTCGACGAGTTCGCCAAGCAGCCGGAGTTCAAGGCCGCGGCTGCGAGGATCGAAAAGGCATAGGCCCGGAAGGCGGCGGTGCTCGGTCTTCTGAGGGCCTTTTTCGGCGGCGCGGCGGAGCAGGCGGCGCTGCGCCCGCCCGGCGCTCTCGACGAGCGGCGGCTCCTTGCGGCGTGCATAAAGTGCGGCCGGTGCATGGAGGTCTGCCCCTACCGTTCCATAGCGCCGGCCGCCTTCGGCGAGGGCCCGCTCTACGGCACGCCGCTCGTCTATCCGCTCCGGAGGCCCTGTTACCTCTGCATGAAGTGCCCTCCCGTCTGTCCCACCGGCGCGCTCAGACCGGTGGAGAGGGAAGAGGTCTCCATGGGCCTTGCGCGCATCATCGAGAGCACCTGCCTCTCCTACAACGACACGCTCTGCAACCTCTGCTACAAGAAGTGCCCGCTCAAGGGCCGCGCCGTCGACCTCGACGACGAGCTGCGCCCGTTCATAATCGACGACGGCTGCACGGGCTGCGGCGTCTGCCTCTACGTCTGTCCCACCGAGCCGCGCTCCATAGCGATCGAGTCGGGGAGGGGGCTGTGAGCGGGCGGGCCGGGAGGCGGCGCTACGGGCCGAGGCGGAGGCTCGTCCAGGCGCTCGTCGTCGGGCTTCTCATAGGCGTGCCGCTTCTCAACGTCGTGAAGATCGACGTGGTGCAGGGCACGCTCTGCTCTATCGGCATAAGGTCCGTGGAGGTGACCTGCTCTCTCGGCGCGCTCCAGGTCTTTCTCGCCTCAGGCGAGCTCTACTGGCGGCTCCTCCTGCCGGGCCTCTTCTTCGTGGCCCTCGCCCTCGTGCTGGGCAGGGTCTTTTGCGGCTGGGTCTGTCCCCAGCACATGGCCGGCGAGGCGGGCGACGGGGTAAGGACGCTCCTCGGCCGCAACGACGGCGCCGGACCCGACCCGCCGCGTCGCTACCGGCGCGCAAGAAACCTCTACCTCTCCATCCTCGCCGCCGGTCTCGTCTCCACGGCCGTTGTGGGCGTGCCCGTCATATGCTACGTCTGTCCCGTGGGCATCATATGCAGGACCCTCTTCACGGGCACCTTCTTCGGCCGCGTGGGAGGCGAGATCTTCATCGTCGCCGCCATCGTGGGCTTCGAGGTCGTCGCCTCGCGGCGGGGCTGGTGCCGCTACATCTGTCCGCTCGGCGCCCTCTACAGCCTCTTTCCCATGGGCGCGTCGCTTCGCGTAAGGCGTGATGCGGCCCGATGCGTCGAGTGCGGGGCCTGCGAGACCGACTGCCCCATGGGCGAGTCCCCCATGCGCGGGCTCGTGCGCCGCAGTTGCACGAACTGCGCCGTATGCATCGACACCTGTCCCGAGGGGGCCCTTCACTTCTCGTCCCGCCTTGTTTCCAGTGCGCGCCGCCGCCTCAACCTTGAGCGGCGCTCCCGGTCTTCCCAAGGAAACCCTTATTTACCCTGAGGGAACCTTTTTTGTAAAAAGGTTCCCTCAGACTCCCTCCAAAAACTTTTAATGCGAGTTGGTTTCCCCCTGTTTTGCCTGGCAAAACAGGGGGAAACCAACTCGTATTGAAAGTCTTTGAAGGGGGTCCGGGGGAAACGTGGGCCTATGGCCCTTCTGCAGAAAGTTTCCCCCGGTGAAATAGACCAGGGCCTTCCCTAAAAAACTTGACCTCGCTGGTCGGAATATTTATACTGGTACATTCAAACCAACGTTTACGGGACGGGTCATGGAAACCAAATTCATTATCGCTGTCGGCGTATTCGTCGTCATGTACGCTTTCCTCATCGCCGAGAAGGTGAACAGGGCCGTGGTGTCGCTGCTCGGCGCGGGTCTCCTCATAATCCTCGGCGTCATCCACCAGGATGCGGCCATACACGGCATCGACTTCAACACCATCGGACTCCTTGTCGGCATGATGACCATAGTCTCCATAAGCCAGAAGACCGGCATGTTCCAGTATCTGGCCATAAAGAGCGCCAAGGCCGTGAAGGGCGAGCCCTGGTCCATGCTCGTGGTCCTGTCGATCATAACGGCCGTGCTCTCGGCGCTGCTCGACAACGTGACGACCGTGCTGCTCATCGTGCCCATTACGCTGCTCATAACCGACGAGCTCGACCTCAATCCCTATCCCTTTCTCGCCTCGCAGATACTGGCCTCCAACATCGGCGGCGCGGCGACCCTCATAGGCGATCCGCCCAACATCATGATAGGCAGCGCCAAGGGGTTCTCCTTCATGGACTTCGTGCTCAACGTGGGGCCCGTCATGCCGGTCGTCATGGCGGCCACGCTCGTGCCCATGAAACTGCTCTACGGAAAGGAGCTGAAGGTCTCCGACGAGATGCGCCGCAGGATAATGGAGTTCAAGGAGGAGGAGACGCTCACCGACAGGGTGCTTCTGCGCAAGTGCCTGGCCGTCATGGCTCTCGTCATAGCGGGGTTCCTGCTGCAGAAGCCGCTTCATCTCGAGTCGGCCACCATAGCGCTCTTCGGCGCGGCCCTCCTCATACTCGTAAGCGGCGAGGACCTCCACAAGGCGATGGAGAATGTCGAGTGGACGACCATATTCTTCTTCATAGGGCTCTTCGTAGTGGTCCACGGCCTCGTGGAGGTGGGCTTCATCGCGATGCTCGCCAAGAAGATGCTCTCGCTCACGGGCGGCGAGGTGTCGACGGCCACGCACCTCATCCTCTGGGTCTCGGCCGTGGCCTCGGCCATCATAGACAACATACCCTTTGTCGCCACCATGATACCGCTCATCGACAAGATGGCGCCGTCGCTGGGCGGCGACGAGGCGATAATGCCGCTGTGGTGGGCCCTCTCGATCGGGGCGTGCCTGGGCGGCAACGGCACCATAATAGGGGCCTCGGCCAACGTCATAGTGGCGGGGCTCGCCCACAGGGGAGGCTACCCCATAGGTTTCTTCCGCTTCATGAAGCTCGCCTTCCCGCTCATGCTCATGTCCATAGCCATATCGGCCGTCTACATGTACCTGCGCTACCTTTGAGCGGGGGAGAGGGCGGGGCCGCGGCCGCCGCGCCGGCAAGCGAAACAGAGGAGAGTTAGCGATGATTGCCGCCAACATAATGACAAGGGACGTAAAGTGCCTCACCGCCGACGCGCCTCTGGTCGAGGCAGTAAGGCTCATAAAGGACGAGAAGATCCGCCAGCTCCCCATCGTGGACGGCGAGCACAGGGTCGTGGGCGTCATAACGCCCCGCACCATGCTCAAGGCCATACTGCCGGGCTACATAGCCGAGGGCATATTGAAGGACGTGGCCTTCGCCCCGGAGCTTCCCGAGTTCATCGAGAAGATGAACGGCCTTGTCACCAAGCGGGTCGGCGAGTACATGGATGACAAGTTCGTGAAGATAACGCCCGAGACGTCGACCATGGAAGTGGCCGCCATCTTCGTGAACGAAGAGATGCGGGTCGAGAGCATAATGGTCGTCGACGACGGCGACAGGCTCCTGGGCATCATCTCCCCCTGGGACGTCTTCAAGAGGCTGTGCGAGTACAGGGAGAAGAACGAGAGCTGAGGGAAGTCGGCCTCTACGTACACGTCCCCTTCTGCCTCTCCCGCTGCCCCTACTGCGACTTCTACTCGACGGGCGCCCCCGGCCCCCTCGACCGTTACGCCGACGCCGTGGCCGCCGAGCTCGACCTCGTCGTCGGGGAGCTCTTCCCCGGCGGCGGCGTCCGTCTCGACTCGGTCTACTTCGGCGGCGGCACCCCCACGCTCCTCGGCCCCGCTGCCGCGTCCGCCCTCCTTTCGCGCCTCAAGGCCCCGTTCGTAGCGGCCCCCGACCTGGAGGTGAGCTTCGAGGCCAATCCCGGTTCCCTGGACCCGGAGGGCCTGCGCCTGCTCAGGCGCGCCGGCGTTACGAGGATAAGCTTGGGCGTGCAGTCCCTCGACGACGGGTTGCTCCGCACCCTCGGCAGGATCCACGACGCCGCCTCGGCCCTCGACGCCTTCCGGCTCGCAAGGCTCGCGGGCTTCGAGAACATCTCGGTGGACCTCATCTACGGCATCCCCGGGCAGACCCTCGAGCGGTGGGTCGATACCCTCGACCGTGCCGTCGGGCTCGGTCCCGACCACGTCTCGGTCTACGGCCTCACCATCGAGGGGGACGTCCCTTTCCACGACCTCTACGGCCCCTCGGCCCCCCTCGCTGCGGCCGTGCCCGACGACGACGCCCAGGCGGCCATGTTCGAGAGCGCCTTCGAGGTGCTCGGCGCGGCGGGTTACGAGCGTTACGAGCTCTCCAGCTACGCCCTTGCGGGGCGGACCTGTCGCCACAACCTGCGCTACTGGAGCGCAGGCGACTACATCGGCCTCGGCCCCTCGGCGGCCTCCTACGTGCGCGGCGCCGGCCGCTGGGGGCGGCGGTGGCGCAACGCCGCCGACCTGGACGGCTACCTGGAGGCCCTCGAAGCCGGCGCAAGGCCGCCGGCCGAGTGCGAGGAACTCACGAAGGGCCAGGCCGCCATGGAGGACGTCTTCCTCTCGCTCCGCACATCGGCGGGCCTCGACCTCGAGGGCTTCAGGGACCGCTACGGCGTGGCGCTCGAAGAGGGCCGGGCCGCAAGGGAGCTCATGGGGCAGGGATGGCTCGTCCGCCGGGGGGAGAGACTCGCGCTCGCGGACCGGGCCGCGCCCCTCGCCAACGAGGTCTTGACAAGGCTGCTTGACGTTGATATCTTATAACATTGACGTGCGGTTGAAGGCGCTTTCAGCCCCATCGGCGGTCCGGCCAGGGACCGTCCCGGAGACCCCTGTCCGGCGCGGAGGTCCCCGGTGCGCGCTGCGCCTGCCCCGCCGGGTCCTCGCCACGGGCGGGCGGCGACCATCATCTACCCGGAAAAGACATGTGGGACTTCGGAGAGCTCTCAGAGCGTGCAAGAAAGATACTCGGCGCCGTAGTCAGGGAGTTCATCGACACGGCCGAACCCGTCAGCTCCAGAACGCTCGTGGCCCGTCACTTCAGGGAGCTCAGCTCGGCGACCATCCGTAACGAGATGGCCGAGCTCGAGGCGGCCGGCTTTCTCAAGCAGCCCCACAAGTCGGCCGGAAGGGTGCCCACGGAAAAGAGCTTCCGGTTCTACGTGGACAGCCTCCTGAAGCCGCGGGGACCCTTCGAGTACGACACCAGGCGCATTAAAAAGGCGCTCCTCCACAACAGACCGGCCGACGAGACGGTGCGCGAGACGCTCAAGGTCCTCACCGGGCTCACGTCGTGCGCCGGATTCGTCCTCGTCCCCAGGGCAAGCCGCTTTGTCATAAGGCATATAAAGTGCCTCAAGCTCAACAGCGAGCAGATGATGGTCGTCATCGTCTCCCAGTCGGGCCTGCTCCAGAGCCGCGTGATAGTGATGGACGACGCCCTCAGGCGCCTCGACTTCGAAAAGGTCTCCAACTACCTGAGTTCCATAGCCGAGGGGCTCGACTACAGGGAGCTCCGCAAAAGGCTCCTCGACGAGATGAGGAGCGAGAGGAGCCTGTACAACGACCTGCTCGGCAACGCGCTCAGACTGAGCGACGCGGTCTTCGACGACGGTGGGGCGAGCGACCCCGACGCCATCATCTTCGAGGGCAAGACCAACGTCTTCGAGCAGCCCGAGTTCAGGCGCGACGTGGAGCGCATGCGCGAGCTCTACGACGCCTTCGAGGAGAAGAGCCTGCTGGTGAAGATAATCGACAAGAGCATGGACGAGGCGGGCATCCACATCTTCATGGGATCGGAGAGCGAGGTCAAGGAGTTCGAGGGCCTGGGCTTCGTCACCGCGCCCTACACGCGGGACGGCGACATCATAGGTACCCTCGGCGTGGTGGGTCCCATGAGGATGGACTACTCCAAGATAGTGCCGCTCGTCGATTTCACGGCCTGCACCCTCGGCAAGGTCTTCTGAATCCCGACCGTCACCGGTCGGTCCTTTCCCCGGCGCTCGGAGCCGCCGGGATTGACGTGCAAACTACGGAGTGGTGTTTTCATGACGCCGAAAGAGAGAGGAGAAGCGGTGGAAGAGAAGGTCGAGCTCAGCTCGAAGCCGGACGAGGCCGCCGGCGGGCGCGACGGCGAAGAGGGGAGCGCGGTCGAAGACGAGGCGCGCCGTCTCAAGGAAGAGCTCGACGCCATGGGACGGGAGCTCGACGAGATGAAGAATCTCTACCTGCGAAGCTGCGCCGAGCTCGAAAACTACAGGAAGCGGGTCGAAAAGGAGAAGGCCTCGCACCTGCTCTACGCCAACGAGCGTCTCGTAAAGGAGCTTCTGCCCGTCATCGACAACCTCGACAGGGCCCTCGCCCACTCGGAGAGCGAGATCGACCCGGCCAAAGGGCTCGAAAGCCTGAGGAACGGACTGCGCCTCACCGTCAAGGAACTCGAAAAGGTGCTCGACAGGTTCGGCCTCAAGGCCGTGAAGGCCGTGGGCGAGCGTTTCGACCCGACGATCCACGAGGCCATAAGTCACGAAGAGAGCGCCGACAACGAGGCCGGCACCGTCATAAAGGAGTTCCAGAAGGGCTACATGCTCAACGACAGACTCGTCCGCCCGGCCATCGTCGCCGTCGCCAAGGAGCCGCGCGGCGACGACGAAGACAGTTGACGCGGACCGGACAGGCCCCTCTTCACCAATGAGCCGAAGGACACGGCCTTAAAAAGTCTGCCCCTCATCTCTTAAGGAGACTCTGATTAATTGCACTGGGGGAAACTTTCTGTAGAAGGGCCACAGGCCCACGTTTCCCCCAGACCCCCTTCAAAGACTTTTAATTCCCTGCGGATCATCCCGATTTTGCAAGCAAAATCGGGATGATCCGCAGGGCGTTGAAAGTTTTTGGAGGGAGTCTGAGGGAACCTTTTTACAAAAAGGTTCCCTCAGTGTAATAAATTAGAGCTCCCTTAAGAGAGTCGTCGGAGGGGGCCGGAAAGGGTTTGGATGTCTGAGAAGGACTATTACAAGATACTCGGCGTGGACCGTGACGCGACGCAGGAGGATATAAAGCGCGCCTTCCGCAGGCTCGTTCACGAGCATCATCCCGACAAGCACAAGGGAGATCCCGAGGCCGAAGAGCGTTTCAAGGCCATAAACGAGGCATACGAGACGCTCAAGGATCCCGAAAAGCGCGCCCGCTATGATCGTTTCGGCTTCGCAGGCACCGGCGCGGGGCACCGGGAGCCGGGCTTCGGCGTCGATTTTCAGGACTTCTTCGGCGACGTCTTCGCCGACTTCTTCGGCGCCGGAAGGCGCAGAAGCGCTCCGCGCAGGGGCGCCGACCTCCGCTACGACCTCGACATCACCTTCGAGGAGGCGGCCTTCGGCGCGGAAAAGACCATCAAGGTGCCGAGGACCGTGGCCTGCGCCACCTGCGGCGGCTCGGGCGCAAGGCCGGGCACCGCTCCGGCCCGCTGCGCAACCTGCGAGGGCAAGGGGCAGGTGCGCTACCAGCAGGGGTTTTTCAGCATATCGAGACCGTGTTCCGCCTGCGGCGGCACGGGGAGCGTCATAACCGACCCATGCAGGGAGTGTCGCGGCTCGGGCAAGAAGAGGGAGACCCACTCGCTCAAGGTCAAGATTCCCGGCGGTGTGGACACTGGCTCGCGGCTGCGTCTCGCCGGCGAGGGCGAGTACGGCGAGAGGGGAGGTCCTCCGGGCGACCTCTACATCGTGCTCAACGTACTGCCCCATCCCATATTCAAGCGCCAGGACGACGACATACTCTGCGAGGTCCCCATAAGCTTCACCCAGGCCGCCCTCGGAGCCGAGATAGAGGTGCCCACCCTGGAGGGACCGGTGAGGCTCAAGATACCGCCGGGCACCCAGTCGGGCAAGACATTCAGGCTCGCCTCCAAGGGCATCGCCTCCCTCCATACGGGCCGCCGGGGCGACGAGCACGTGGTCATAAGGGTGGAGACGCCCACGTCGCTCACCGAGCGCCAGCGCGAGCTTCTCGAGGAGTTCGCCGCCATAAGCGGCGAGGAGACCACGCCGCTGAAGAAGAACTTCTTCTCCAAGGTCAAGGAGATGTTCGGATGAGGGCCGCTCCGTCCCGCCGGCGGGAGGGAGCGGAGGCGGGCCGGGGCGCCGGCCGGGCGTCGCTCTCCCTGGGAGGAGGAGCCCTGCTCGCCGCCCTCGCCGCCATGCTCCTCTTTACGCCGGCCCGGGGGGCAGCCGAGCAGTACTGGTCCCAGTCGTCGGCGCGCAGCCTCCTGGCCTCCATCATCGAGGAACTCGAGACGAAGGGACCGCTCGACGAGGTGGTCTCCGAGCTCGAAGGCTTCATAGCAAGCCATCCCTTCTCCTACGTGACCGACGAGGCCGTCATCAGGGCGGCCGACATCTTCAGGGAGAGAGAGGAGTTCGACAAGGCCTCCTACTACTACGAGAGGCTCCTCGAGTACTTCCCGCTCAGCGACTTCAAGCTCGACGCCCTGTACGGGCTCGCCTACTGCCGCTACCGCGACGGCCGCATAAAGGAGGCGCGGGACCTGCTCGACTCGGTCGTCGCAAGCGACGAGGCCACGCTCACCCGGCGCGTGCGCGCCCATATCCTCCTGCGCGAGCTCGACTCGCTCGAGCGCTACGCGGCGCTCGGCAAGTCCGCCCCCCCGCCGAGGGCCATAGGGGCGCTCCTTCCGCTCAAGGGCGATTACGCCGTCTTCGGCGAGGAGGCCCTGAGGGGCGTGCTCCTTGCGGCCGGTGTCTTCGATGGCGACGGCGCCGACGTGGAGATCGTCGTCGAAGAACTCGACGGAGACCCGGCCGGCGCCGTCAAGGCCGTAAGGCGCCTGGCCTCGGACGAGCGGGTGGTGGCGCTGGTGGGGCCCCTTCTGAGCAGGACCGCATCGGTCGTGGGAAAGGCCGCCCAGAAGGCGAAGATACCGGTCATCGAGCTCTCCCAGCGAAAGGACGTACAGAAGACGGGAGAGTACGTCTTCCGCAACTTCATGACGCCCAGACAGCAGGCCGCCGCCGTGGCGCGCTACGCCGTCAGGACCCTCGGGCTCAGGCGCTTCGCCGTCCTCTATCCCAAGAACCACTACGGCAGGGAGCTTGCCGGCTACTTCAAGCGCGAGGTCCTCTCCCTGGGCGCTACGGTCGTGGGGCAGATGGGTTACGCCGACAGGCAGACCGACTTCGCCGAGGAGCTCAAGGAGCTCTTCGGTGTGACCGTGGAGGAGAGGATGGAGGGGCGCCGTCACATAACGGAGTTCACCTACGCAAAGGAGATAGACGCCCTCTACATACCGGACTACTACGACACGGTCTCCATCATCGCGCCTTATCTGGCCTACTACAACATAAAGGACGTGCAGCTTCTCGGCTCCAACGGATGGAACTCGCCTCGGCTCGTGGAGCTCGCCGGAGAGTACGTGGAAGGGGCCGTCTTCGTCGACGGCTTCTTCGCGGGCACCGACAGGGCGCAGACGCTGGACTTCATCAACGGCTTCACCGACACCTACGGCCGCGAGCCAGGCATCATCGGGGCCCACGCCTACGATGCCGCCAGGATGCTTCTTGCGGCCATAGAGGGCGGGGCATCGAGCCGCGAAGAGGTGCGCCGCCGGCTGCTCGAGGGCGGCGGCCTCGACGGGGCCACGGGCGATATCGTCATGGGCGGCGACGGCGAGGCCCGAAAGCCGCTCTTCCTGCTTACCGTCAAGGGAAGGCGCATCGTGGAGGCGCCGCGGCCCCCGGCGGAGCCGTCCGGCGCCGAGGGCCGCGGTGCCGGCGGGGGCGGTCCCTGAGAGGTTCGGCCCGCGCCAGGCGGGGTCTTTTACGCCTTTGCGGGCCGAACCTCTCAGGGACCGCCGAAGACCCGAATAACATAGGGGGGGAGCGCGGGGGGACGCGAGCCCTGGGTCCTTCCATGAAAAGTCCGCCCAGGGGGCGCCCGATCCTGAGTCGTCGTCTCTTGAATGGCGGAGCGGGGGCCGCTTGGGCGCGCCAGGCGGGGTTTGTTACGCCTTTGCGCCCAGGCGGTCCCCGCTCCGCCCGGGCAGAGTGAGGGGTTTCCAGCAGGGAGCCTCTGATTGGTCCCCGGGGGAACCGTGGGGCTGTGACCCTTTGCAAAAAGGTTCCCTCAGACTCCCTCCAAAAACTCTTAACGCCCTGCGGATCATCCCGATTTTGCTTGCAAAATCGGGATGATCCGCAGGGAATTAAAAGTCTTTGAAGGGGGTCTGGGGGAAACTTTCTACAGAAAGTTTCCCCCAGAGTAGTTAATCGGAGTTTCCGGAAAAAAGAGACGGAGGGGCTGCCATGGGGCTTACGCACATAGACGAGCGGGGTAAGGCGAAGATGGTGGATGTGACGGCCAAGGACGTCACCGAGCGCAGGGCCGTGGCGTCCTGTTCCGTGACGATGAGGCCCGAGACGCTGGAGCTCGTGCTCGCAAACGAGATGAAAAAGGGCGATGTGCTCGGTGTGGCCCGCATAGCGGGCATCATGGCCGCCAAGCGCACGGACCGGATCATCCCGCTGTGCCATCCGCTCAACATCACGTCCGTGGACGTCGACTTCCGGCCCGACCGCGACACCTCTTCCATAGCCGTCAGCGCCACGGTCAAGGTGGCCTCGCGCACCGGCGTCGAGATGGAGGCCCTTACGGCCGTCTCGGCGGCGGCCCTCACCATCTACGACATGTGCAAGGCCGTCGACAAGGAGATGGTCATCTCCGACATAAGGCTCGAAGAGAAGAGCGGGGGGCGAAGCGGCGAGTTCAGGAGGCGCGGTTGAATTGATGTTGAACAATGGAACCCTTTCGGGTTATACTACGCAGATGATGGACAAAAACAGACTGGAAAAATTCAGGGAACTGCTCAACGGCCAGCTCGACTCCCTGCTGAGCGAAGCGGGCAAGGCCGTGAGCGGCATGAGCGCGTCCAAGGACGACAACTTCCCCGACCCCACCGACAGGGCCTCCCACGAGACGGACAGGAACTTCCTTCTGCGGGTCAAGGATCGCGAGCGCAAGCTCATCGCCAAGATACGGGAGGCGCTCAAGAGGATAGACGACGGCACTTACGGCGTCTGCGAGCTCTGCGGCGAGGAGATATCGGAGAAGCGGCTCGAGGCGAGACCGGTCACCACCTACTGTATAGAGTGCAAGAAAGAGGCGGAAGAGGAGGAGCGCCAGCAGAAGGGTGTTATGTAGAGGGCCTTCCTCGCAGCTCCCCGGCGGTCTCTTCTTCATGGGAACGGGGAGGCCCGCCGCAGCCCCTTCGCCGAGGAGGGGGCGCCTTCGCTATCCCCTCTGAAAAAAGGTGTAATCCATGCCCGAGCTGAGAAAAGACCCCATTATCGGCCGCTGGGTCATCATCTCCACGGAACGCGGAAAGCGTCCTTCCGAGTTCCTCGTCCCCAAGCCTTCGACGAAACAGGGGTTCTGCCCCTTCTGTCCCGGCAACGAAGACAAGACCCCGCCGGAGATCATCGCTTACCGCAGCGGGGGCGGCGCGCCCAATACCCCTGGCTGGCACATCCGGGTTGTCTCCAACAAGTACCCGGCCCTCAAGATAGAGGGCAAGCTCGAGCGCGAGGGCGACGGCATCTACGACAAGATGAGCGGCGTGGGCGCCCACGAGGTGATAATCGACGCGCCGGGACACAAGGACACCCTCTCCACGGTGGACGCCAAGCAGTTCGAGGAAGTCCTCTGGGCATACAGGGACAGGATCATCGATCTCAAGAAGGACCCGCGCATCCGTTACATCCTCATCTTCAAGAACCACGGCGAGGCGGCCGGGGCCTCGCTCGAACACTCCCACTCCCAGCTCATCGCGCTCCCCATCATACCCAAGCGGGTGGCCGAGGAACTCGACGGCTCGCTCGAGTACTTCAACTACAAGGAGAGGTGCCTTTTCTGCGACATCATCCGCCAGGAGACGATGCAGGGCGAGAGGGTCGTCGCCGAGAGCCAGGACTTCCTCGCCGTGGCCCCCTATGCGCCCAAGGCCCCCTTCGAGGTCTGGATCCTTCCGAAGTCCCATCAGTCCAACTTCGAGGACGCCCAGAAGACCCATTACGAGGACCTGGCGAGACTCTTTTCAGAGGTGCTCAGGAAGATAGACAAGGTGCTCAATTTCCCCCCCTACAACTTCATCCTCCACAGCGCCCCCCTCAAGGACGGAGAGTTGCAGCACTATCACTGGCACTTCGAGATAATGCCCAAGCTCATGAAGATGGCCGGCTTCGAGTGGGGCTCCGGTTTCTACATCAATCCCACGCCTCCCGAAGAGGCCGCCAGGTTCCTGAGGGACGCCAAGGTCTGAAAGCGCCGCGCCCATCCCGCCGCACATCCTTTCTCGATGGGCCTTCGCGGCCGGAGTCCCCGGAGGCTTGATCGAACCGATGGGATACGACATCCTCAGCACCGTCATAGAGCTTACCGACGGTCCCGGCGCTCTGAGAAAGAGGCTTGCCGCCGTGGCGAGGCTGCTCGTCGAGACCCATCGCTTCGATCAGTGCGCCGTATACGAATACGACGCGCGCGAGAGGAGTTTTTCGCTGCTGGCCGTCCACGGCGCGAGGGCGGGCCGCAAGAGGTCCTACATGGCGGGGGAGGGGCTCGTGGGCCGTCTCTCCAGGGAGCGCGGGGTGCTGGAGTCGCACGGCGGCACCCTGGACTCCGACAAGGGGTTTGCGCCGTACTCGAGCGCCTACGTCTTCACCCTCTCCGACACGACGCGCCTGTACGGCGCGCTCTGCCTGAAGTCCTTCGAGCCGTACAGGCTCTCGGGCCACGCCATGGAGCTCCTCAAGGTGATAGCGCTCCAGATGGCCTCGGTCATGAAGTGCGACCGCATATACAGGGGGCTCCGTACATCGCTCAAGGACCTGAAGCTCATGCAGTCGCGGCTCGTCCACGCCGAGAAGTTCCTGGCCCTTGGCGACATGGCCGCCACGCTGGCGCACCAGATAAAGAATCCGCTCGTGAGCATCGGGGGCCTTGCATCGAGGATCGGCAGGTCCCTGGACGCCGACTCGGCGTGCGCCCCCTACGTGCGGCGCCTCGTGAGCGAGGTGCGCCGCCTCGAGGAGATTCTTGAGGCCATTGTCGGCTACTCGGAGGACAGGGGCGCGCGCTTTGCCGAGGTCGAACTGAACGGGCTCGTAGACGCCTCGCTCCACAACTTCGACGAGCAGTTGCGGGTCCACCGCATCGAGGTGCGGCGCACGCGCCGCGGCGGCCGGCTCCTCACCTTCGGCGACGGGGAACAGCTCAAAATTGCTTTTGACAACCTGATCATCAATGCGATACAGTCTATGGAGAAAGGCGGGGTGCTCGACGTAACCACCGGTATCTGCGGCGATTTCGTCGTGGCGGAGTTCACCGACAGCGGCGGCGGCATCGACCCCCGTCACGTGGGGGACATCTTCAACCCCTTCTTCACCACAAAGGACGGAGGCACCGGGCTGGGGCTCCCCATAACGCGCACCATCATACTGCGGCACAAGGGTTCCATCGAGGTCACCAACAGGACGGGCGAGGGCGTGACCTTCACGGTCATGCTCCCGCGGACTCCCCGCGGGGCGTGAGGGCGCATCCGCAGGCTGCCACTCCATGCGGACTTATGGAAGCTCTGATTAATTACCCTGGGGGAAACTTTCTGAAGAAAGTTTCCCCCAGACCCCCTTCAAAGACTTTTAATTCCCTGCGGATCATCCCGATTTTGCTTGCAAAATCGGGATGATCCGCAGGGCGTTAAAAGTTTTTGGAGGGAGTCTGAGGGAACCTTTTTACAAAAAGGTTCCCTCAGTGCA
>DRME01000060.1 GCA_011375175.1 Deltaproteobacteria bacterium
AGACTCCCTCCAAAAACTTTTAACGCGAGTTGGTTTCCCCCTGTTTTGCCAAGCAAAACAGGGGGAAACCAACTCGTATTAAAAGTCTTTGAAGGGGGTCTGGGGGAAACTTTCTACAGAAAGTTTCCCCCAGAGTAATTAATCAGCATTTCCTTAAATTAACATCTTCACTGCGTCAAATCAACCTTGCCGTCCCGCCGTGTGGCCGGGACCGGCTCCGGCGGGTTGAGGTTACCACTTGACATGGGTGGCAAAAAAGGCGAAATATAACGGTCATGATTACGGCGGAGAAGATTGTCAGTCTTGCCGGAGTGGGTGTCTTTGTAGGGGTGGCATGGCTCTTTTCCGAGGACCGCCGCCGCATCGACTGGCGTCTCGTTGCCTGGGGGATCGGGCTCCAGGCCGCGGCGGCCGTGGCGGTCCTCAAGACGGCGCCGGGACGCATGGTCTTCGACGGCGCGAGGGCGGCCATGACGGGGCTCCTCGATTTCACGGCCGTGGGCGCGGGATTCCTCTTCGGAAAGCTCGTCGACGACTTCTCCATCGGCGCGGTCGTGGCCTTCAAGGTTCTGCCGACGATCATCTTCGTCTCTTCGCTCATGGGCGTGCTCTACTACCTGCGGGTCATACAGGCCCTTGTATGGCTCATGGCCCGCATCATGGAGCGCACCATGCGCGCCTCCGGGACCGAGGCCTTCATGGCCGCCATGTTCGTCTTCATGGGCATAGAGGCGGTGACGGCCGTGAAGGACTACGTGGCGAGGATGACCCGCTCCGAGCTCTTCACCCTCATGACGGGCTTCATGTCCACCATCGCGGGAAGCGTCATGGCCGCCTACGTGAGCTTCGGCGCAAGCGCGGGCCACCTGCTGGCCGCCTCGGTCATGAGCGCCCCGGCGGCCGTCGTCATCTCGAAGCTCATGGTGCCCGAGCGCCTGGAGCGCCCTGCGGATGGCCCCTCGGTGACGCAACTGAGAAGCGACGACATAAACATCATAGAAGCGGCGGCCAACGGCGCAGCCGCGGGCCTCAACCTGGCGGCCACCATCGGCGCCATGCTCCTCGCCTTCATAGCCATAATCGGCATGCTCGACGCGGGCCTCGGCTCCCTCGGCATCTCCTTCGAGGCCATCCTGGGTTACCTCTTCGCGCCGGCGGCCTTTGTCATGGGCGTGCCCCCCGCCGACTGCCTCGAGGTGGGAAAACTGCTGGGCATAAAGGTGGTCTTCAACGAGTTCATATCCTACCAGAAACTACAGGCCCACATAACGGCCGGAACGCTCTCGGAACGCTCCATAACCATCGCAACCTACGGCCTGTGCAGCTTCGCCAACTTCGGCTCCATCGCCATACTCATGGGCGGCATCGGCGCCGTCGCGCCGTCCCGGAAAAAAGAAGTCGCGGCGCTGGCGCTGCGGGCGCTGGCCGCAGGCACCATGGCCGGCTTCATGACCGCCACCATCGCTGGGGTGCTTGTTTGAAGACGGGGGCCGGTTAGCCGCCGGCGCAAACCCGGCGGCATGGAAGGCTTCCGGGGACAATCTCCTTGCAGGCCTAACTCGGCGGCCAGAGGGAGGCCGGGGCGCAAAGGCGTAAGCGATCCCGCCTGGCGCGCCCCGGCCTCCCCCCTGGCCGTCGGGCAAAGGGCGTGAGATGGCAGGGAGCCGGAGCCGCCGGCTCCCGGGCCGCCGGCTCTTGACGGAGGGGGGCAAAGCGGTTAACATAGGGTGATGTTCCGCGGCGACTTTACGAAAAAGATGACGGCTTCCGCCTGGACGGGGGGGACGGGGGGGCGCGGCTGCGCCGCGCGGCGGGCCGCGGCGGCCCTGCTCGCCGCGGCGCTTATCCTCGCCGTCGCGGCCGGATCCCCGGCGAGGGCGGGAACCTCCGGCCCCGCCGTGGAGGTGATCCCCTCGCGGCTCTTTCAGGGCGAGGTGGCCCGCGTGGTCGTAAGGGGCGGGCCCGGCGCGGTGGACGTTACGGGAAGCATCGAGGGAGACGCCGTCCTCTTCTACGGGAAGTCTTCGCAGCCGCCCGTCTTCGAGGCCCTCCTGGGCATCGACCTCGCCGCCGAACCGGGAGAGAAAACCTTGGAGGTGACGGTCCGCTACGGCGGCGGCCGGAGAGCGAGGGCGGAGAAGACCGTCGTCATAGACAGGAAGAAGTTCACCGTCCAGAGGTTGAAGCTCCCGAAAAAGATGGTCGAGCTCGACGAGGCCACACTCGAGCGCGTAAGACGGGAGAAGGCCGAGCTCGGCGGGGCCCTCGAGGACTCCGCAGCCCGCAGACTCTGGAAAGGACCCTTTCTCATGCCCGCCGAGGGGCGGATATCGAGCTCCTTCGGCCTGCGGCGCATACTCAACGGCAAGCCCCGCTCTCCCCACACGGGCCTCGACATCGGCGCCCCGGCGGGAAGGGCCGTGCGGGCCTCGAATTCCGGCACCGTGACCCTCACGGGAGAGCGCTACTTCAGCGGCCTCACCGTGGTGATAGACCACGGCCTCGGCCTCTCGACCATGTACTTCCACCTCTCCGAGGTGCTCGTAAAGGAGGGAGAGCGGGTCGAGCGCGGACAGATTATAGGCAGGGTGGGCTCCACGGGCAGGTCCACGGGCCCCCACCTCCACTGGGGCGTATGGCTCTCGGGCGCAAGGGTGGACCCCCGAAGCCTCATGGCCGCAACGGGCGCCGCCGCAGAGACAGGCAAGACCCTGGAGGCGGCGGCCGAAAAACCAGGGGCCACGTCACCTGCGGCGACAGGGCCGGCGGGCCAGCCCGACCGCTAACCCGCCCTACTTTCTTTTTGGTTAGTCATTACCTAAGGAAACTCTGATTAATTACCCTGAGGGAACCTTTTTGTAAAAAGGTTCCCTCAGACTCCCTCCAAAAACTTTTAACGC
>DRME01000061.1 GCA_011375175.1 Deltaproteobacteria bacterium
GACCGGGCCGCGCCAGGCGGGACTTTTACGCCTTTGCGGCCCGGTCCTCCCGTGGGGGCCGCCCGCCATGGCGCTGAAGGCCCCTGGCGGTGTAACAACTCGGAGACCCGGCGCCTTGCCGGCGGACGCGATCCTCAGGATTTCCCCATGGTTACAAACGTGGTGCTCACCGGTTTCATGGGCACCGGCAAGACGGCGGTCGGCAGGGCCCTGGCCGACCGTCTCGGCATCGCCTTCATCGACACCGACGAGCTCGTAGTCGAGGAGGCGGGCATGAGCATACCGGAGATATTCGCCCGCTGCGGCGAGGCCCGCTTCCGCGAGCTCGAGCGGGGGGTCATAGAGCGCCTCACGGCAGGCCCCGGCCCAGGGGCGGTGGTGAGCACCGGAGGAGGCGCGGTCGTCGACGCCGTCAGCAGGCGGCGTCTCAAGGAATGGGGCCTCGTGGTCTGCCTTACGGCCTCGGTGGACGCCATCCTCGAGCGCACGGCCTCGTGCAAGGAGCGGCCGCTCCTTGCAAGGGGCGGGAGGCGCGAGGTCGAGAGGCTTCTGAGGCAGCGGCGGGAGGCTTACGGGGACTCCCACCTCGTCATCGACACCACGGAGCTCTCTGTCGGCGAGGTGGTCGATCTGATAATGGAGACCATCGGGAAAAGGAAAGGCTGAGAGAGGGTCATGCGCTCGATAACGGTGGAGCTGGGCGGACGCTCCTACCCCATAATGATAGAGGACGGCATCCTTGAGCAGGTCGGGCCGGCCATGGCGCGGCTGGGGCTTGCGGGCCGCTGCACGGTTGTGACCAACCCCACGGTCGGGGGGCTCTACGCCGAGACGGTGCTTCGCTCCATGAGGGAAGGGGGGCTTGAACCCCTCGTCGTCGAGATACCCGACGGCGAGGAGTACAAGACCCTCGATGTGGCCGCCACGGTCTACGACAGGATGATAGAGGCGAGGATGGAGCGGACGAGCCCGGTGGTGGCGCTCGGCGGCGGCGTGGTGGGGGACCTTGCCGGCTTCGTGGCGGCCACCTATCTGCGCGGAGTGCCCTACGTGCAGGTGCCGACGACCCTGCTTGCGCAGGTGGACAGCTCCGTGGGCGGCAAGACGGCGGTCAACCACCGTCTCGGCAAGAACCTCATAGGCGCCTTCCACCAGCCGGCGGCGGTCTTCATCGATCCCGCGGCGCTTGCAACGCTGCCGCGCCGCGACTTCAGGGCCGGACTCGCCGAGGTGGTCAAGTACGGCGTCATCGAGGACGCCCGCTTCTTCGAGTTCCTCGAGACAAACACCGACGCCATACTCGGGGCCGCGCCGGAGCTTGAGAGCGCCATAGCCCGCTCCTGCGAGATAAAGGCCCGCATCGTCTCCTGCGACGAGACCGAGCAGGGACTGCGGGCGGTGCTCAATCTCGGCCACACCTTCGGCCACGCCATCGAGACCCTCGCAGGCTACGGCGAGGTGCGCCACGGCGAGGCCGTGGCCGTCGGCATGGTCATGGCCGCCGCCCTCTCGGTAAGACTCGGCCTCTGCGACGACGGCGTTGCCGGGCGGATAAGGAGGCTCGTCGGGGGCCTCGGGCTCCCGGTGGAGAGACCGCCCCTGCCGGCCGGATCGATCCTCGATGCCATGCGGGTAGACAAGAAGGTGAAGGCGGGCCGCATACGCTTCGTCCTCGTCGAGGACATAGGCCGTGTGGTCATAAGGGAGGTGGACGACGCGGAGCTTTCGGACTTTCTCGGACATTGAGGACCGCTCCGGGTAGGCGGCGCCGGAGAAAAAGGGGACCTCGCCGTCCCGTTGGCGGCCGGGGATAGTTTTACTTGACTTGAAGGTGAGTTTTCTTAATAATTTTATGGAAATTCTGATTAATTACCCCGGGGGAAACTTCCTGCAGAAGGGCCACAGGCCCACGTTTCCCCCAGACCCCCTTCAAAGACTTTCAATTCCCTGCGGATCATCCCTGTTTTGCTTGCAAAATCGGGAGGAACCGCAGGGCGTTAAAAGTTTTTGGAGGGAGTCTGAGGGAACCGAGGGTCTGTGACCCTTTTACAAAAAGGTTCCCTCTGGATGATTAATCAGAGCTTCCCTAACTAAAGAGGGGGGGCGGGTGAGATTGGCCGCGGGCGGGGGAGACGACGTATTCATGACCGAGACCATGGCCGCGCTCCTGGAGGAGCAGGGCCGTCTCGACGACGCGCTGGTCATATACAAGTATCTGGCCGACGCCTCGCCCGGTGACGAGCGTCTGCGCCGCTCGGTCGAGCGGGTCATGGCGCTCGCCTGCCGGGGCGGCAAGTCCGGGCGTCGGGCCGGAGAGTGAAGCCGGCGGCAGGCCCGCTCCGACCCTCGTCTCCGCTCTGTGTCGTCGTTGCGGGGCGACACTCTCTCACTTTCAAAAGGAGCCGTCCATGTCATTCCACCACATACTGAAGAGTCTCGTTGACGACGCCGGCGCCATGGCCGCCACGGTGATGGGGGTCGACGGCATAGCCGTTCAGCACTACAGGGCCGAGGGGTCGGTCATCGAGATCGAGGCGCTGGGCATAGAGTGCAGTCAGGTGGTGGGAACCGTGCTGCGGGCGGCGAAGGGGCTTGAGCTTGGGGCCGTGGACGACATAAGCTTCGGCGCCGGGGCGGCGAAGGTGCTCGTCAGGGTGGTGACGCCCGAGTACTTCATGGCCCTCGTGGTCGGCGCCGGCGCCAACGCGGGGCGCGCGAGGTATCTGCTTCGCAAGGCCTCGGCCCTTGTGAGGCGGGAGATCGAGTGAGCCCGGCCGGCAGCGGCGGTGCGAGGAGGAGGCTCGCGGCCCTGCGCCGCAGGCTCGACGGCCTCGGAGTGGACGCGCTGATAGTCGCCGACCCCGACAACATACGCTACCTCACGGGCTTTACGGGCTCGAGCGCCACGCTTGTCGTCGGCCGGAGAAGGGCCGTGCTCCTCACCGACGGCCGCTACAGGATCCAGGCGGCCCGCGAGTGCCGGGGGATCGCAAGGCGCATAACGCGCGACGCCGCGGCGGAGACGGCCGGGATCGTGGAGGAGTGGGGGGCGTCGAGGGTCGGCTTCGAGAGCGCTGCGCTCAGCTACGGCCGTTACGAGAGGCTGCGGGCGGCGCTGCGTCGGGCGGCGCGGCTGAAGCCGCTCGCAGACGCCGTGGAGTCGCTGCGGCTCATCAAGGAGGCTTCGGAGATCGACGCCCTGAGGGCGGCCGCGGGGCTCGCCGCCCTGGGCTTTGACGAGGCCGAGAGGCTCATAAGGCCCGGCGCTACGGAGCTCGAGGTGGCCGCCGGCGTGGAGGCCGCCGTGCGCAGGCGCGGCGCCGAGGGCATGGCCTTCGAGACCATAGTGGCCTCGGGGGAGCGCTGCGCCCTGCCCCACGCCCGTCCGACGATGAAGAAGATAAGGAAGGGCGAGCTCGTGCTCGTCGACATGGGCGTGAGACTCGAGGGCTACAACTCGGACAACACGAGGGTCTACGCCGTGGGCAGGGCCACGAGGCTCCAGAGGGACGTCTACGCCCTGGTGCGCGAGGCCCAGGAACGGGCCGTGGAGGCGGCGGCGCCGGGTGTCGCGGCGGAAGCGGTGGACGCCGCCGCAAGGGCCGTCATAAGGAAGGCGGGATACGGCCGCCGCTTCGGCCACGGCACGGGCCACGGCGTGGGGCTCAAGGTCCACGAGGGACCGAGCATCGCGCCGGGAAGCGGTGCCGTTCTCGCGCAGGGCATGGTCTTCACCGTCGAGCCCGGCGTCTACATCGAGGGATGGGGCGGCGTGCGCATCGAGGACATGGTGGTCCTCACCGGGCGGGGATGCGAAAAGATCACCGACGCACCCGGCGGGCTCCGGGTGCTTTGACCGGGTCGGCCGGCACCGGGAATAGACCTGTGGGACAGGAGGTCAGATGAAATTAAAGGACATAAGGGCCATTTACAGGTTCCTGAGGGATACCGATATAGTCGAGATCGAGGTGGAGAGCGAGGGCGGCAGGCTCAGGATAAAGAGGGCCTGCGGCGAGGCCGCGCCGGAGAGGGCCGCGGAGCCCGCCGCCGCTGCTGCCGAGGCCCCGGCTCCGGAGCCGGCAAAGGAGAACCACCGCATGGTGACCTCTCCCATGGTGGGAACCTTCTACCGCGCCCCGTCGCCCGAGGCCCCGCCCTTTGTCGAGGTGGGCTCGACGGTGAAGAAGGGCCAGGTGCTCTGCATCATAGAGGCCATGAAGATAATGAACGAGGTGGAGGCCGAGTTCGCCGGCAGGGTCGTATCCATCCTCGTCGACAACGGCCAGCCCGTCGAGTACGGCGAGCCCATCTTCTGTATCGAACCCTTCGAGTGATCGTGTCCCCTCCGGGACGGCCGGTCGCGGCGGGCTCCTTCGCCGCAGCGTCCCGTCCCGCTCCCCTCTTGGAGAAAGACAGGTAGGCTTCACCATGTTCAAGAAGATACTGATAGCCAACCGCGGCGAGATAGCCGTGAGGATAATAAGGGCCTGCAAGGAGCTCGGCATAAAGACCGTGGCCGTCTACTCGACGGTGGACAGGGACTCGCTCCACATAAGGCTCGCCGACGAGGCCATATGCATAGGACCGGCCTCTCCGGCCGACAGCTACCTCAACATCTCTTCGCTCATAAGCTCCATGGAGGTGGCCGACGCCGAGGCCGTGCATCCGGGGTACGGTTTCCTCGCCGAGAGCGCCGAGTTCGCCGAGATCTGCGAGAACTGCGGCGTGAAGTTCATCGGCCCCGCCTCGCCGACCATGAGGCTCATGGGCAACAAGGTCCTTGCCAAGAAGGAGGCCGAGCGGGCCGGCGTGCCGGTGCTGCCATGGAGCGACGGCGGGCTGGCCGACGAGAACGAGGCCATAGAGGTGGCAAGGCGCATAGGCTTTCCCGTCATCATAAAGGCCGCCGCCGGGGGCGGAGGCCGGGGCATGAAGCTCGTCCACACCCAGGCGAGCCTGGCCAACGCCTTCAGCCTCGCACGGCGCGAGGCCGTCTCGGCCTTCGGCAGCGACGAGATATTCATCGAGCGCTTCTGCGAGGAGCCCCGCCACATAGAGATACAGATAATGGCCGACGAGCATGGAAACGTCGTCCACCTCGGCGAGCGCGAGTGCTCCATTCAGCGTCGCCATCAGAAGATACTCGAGGAAGCCCCGTCGGTCGGCGTGGACGAGGGACTCCGCCGCGAGATGGGCGAGACGGCCGTCAAGCTCGCAAGGGCCATCGGTTACGTCAACATGGGCACCGTCGAATTCCTCCTCGACAAGGACAAGCGCTACTACTTCATGGAGATGAACACCCGCATCCAGGTCGAGCACCCCGTGACCGAGATGGTCACGGGCATCGACCTCATAAAGGAGCAGATACGGATCGCCGCCGGCGAGAAGCTGCGGATCGGCCAGGACGACGTGACCATAAGCGGCCACAGCATCGAGTGCAGGATAAACGCCGAGGACCCGAAGACGATGCTCCCCTCGCCGGGCACCATAACCGAGCTCAGCGTGCCCGGAGGGCCGGGCGTGCGCCTCGACTCGGCCATTTACAGCAACTACACCGTGCCGAGCCACTACGACTCGCTGCTCGCCAAACTCATAGTGCACGCCGCCGACCGCCACGAGGCCATCGCCAAGATGAGCCGCGCCCTCGAGGAGTTCTACGTGGGCGGCATAAAGACCAACATCCCGCTCCACCTCGAGATCATGCGAGACCACGACTTCATCAACGGCGATGTGGACATAGACTTTTTGTCCAGATTCATGTAGAATATAACTTCAGGCACTTTCAGGGAATTCCCCTGCCCACAGGAAGAGGGCGGCTCTGATTTATTGCACTGAGGGAACCTTAAAAAGGTTCCCTCGGATTCCCTCCAAAAACTTTCAATGCTTTCGGATTCCCCTGATTCTGCTTGCAAAATCAGGGGAGTCCGAAAGGCATCGGAAGTCTTTGAAGGGGGGATGTCACCCGCTCCAGCCGCATCGGGGGGGCGGTCCCCTGGAGGTTCGGGCCGCGCCGGGCGGGATCTTTACGCCCCTGCGGCCCGAACCTCCAGGGGACCGCTCTCTTTCGAAGATACGAACAGCGTACAAGGGGGCCGGGGGAAACGGGGGGCCGTGGCCCTTCTTCAGAAGATTTCCTTCAGGGCAGTATCGGGCGGATGGAGAGATGGAGGCTTATTCTCGACGGGAAGCATGGCGGCGCGCGTAACATGGCCGTCGACGAGGCCATGCTGGCGGTCTTCGGGTCGGGAGGTACGCTCCGGCCCACGCTGAGGCTATACGGCTGGGAGGAGCCCACGCTCTCCATAGGGTATCTGCAGCGGACCAGTGACTTCGAAGCCGCCGCCCTGCCCCTGGTGCGCAGGATTACGGGGGGACGTGCCGTGCTCCATCATCGCGAGGTCACCTACGCCGTTGTGGCCGGGGCGAAGAGCGGCCCCCTCGCGGGCGGAATAAGCGCCGCCTACGAGGCCGTGAGCCGGGCCCTGGTGGAGGCGCTCAGGGGGCTCGGCGTCGACGCCCGCTGGGCGAGACCGCAGCGGGGCGGGACCGTGGTGCCGAGGGCCTGCTTCCATGCCCCCAACCGCTTCGAGGTCCTTGCGCGGGGAAGGAAGATCGCCGGCAGCGCCCAGCGGCGAAGCGGCGCCGTCTTCCTCCAGCACGGCTCCATACTCGTCTCCATGGAAAGGGACCTCAACGAGAGGGTCTTCGGGGCCGCGCTCCTTGAAAAGATGACCTCCGTGGAAGACGAGACCGGCGCAGGCGACGAAGAGGCGCTGCGAGAGGGCCTGGTGGAGGCCTTTGCGCGCACCCTCTCCGTGGACTTCCAGGAAGCGGGACTCACCGAGGACGAGAGGGAGCTGGCCTCCGCGCTCGAGGCCTCCAGGTATTCGACGCGGGAGTGGAACCTCGGGGGCGACGCTGCGCCCAAGGAAGCTCTGATTAATTACCCTGAGGGAACCTTTTTGTAAAAAGGTTCCCTCAGACTCCCTCCAAAAATTTTTAACGCCCTGCGGATCATCCCGATTTTGCAAGCAAAATCGGGATGATCCGCAGGGAATTAAAAGTCTTTGAAGGGGGTCTGGGGGAAACTTTCTACAGAAAGTTTCCCCCAGGGTAATTAATCAGAGCTTCCCTAAGAACAACAAGAGGATCGTCCATGGCTGACAAGGAGAAGCTCATAGACAGGGCCCTCAAGTATGTGCACAAGGGTTATCTCGACAGGGCGCTGGCCGAGTATCGCAAGGTCCTGGAGATAGACCCAATGGACACGGCCGTGCGCCTTCGCATAGGCGACATCCACATAAAGATGGGCCGCAGGGAGGAGGCCATCGAGGAGTACGGCGAGGTGGCCAAGTACAACACCCAGAAGGGCTTTTACCTCAAGGCCATCGCCGTATACAAGCAGATACTCAAGCTCGACGAAAACAACCTCGACATCCACTACAAGCTCGCCGACCTGTACACCAGACAGCGCCTCATAGCCGACGCCGTGGCCGAGTACGGCTACATCGTCAACCACTTCGAGAAGAAGGGCAAGAGCGCCGAGGTCATGGACCTGCTCAAGAAGATGGTCGAGATAGCCCCCGACAACGCCGGCGTGCGGCTGAAGCTTGCCGAGAAGTACCGGCAGATGGGCTACAAGGAGGACGCCGTCTCCGAGTGCCTCTGGGTGGCCGACAGGCTCGTCTCCAAGGAGCGCTACGACAAGGCCGAGAAGGTGCTGCTCGACTTCCTCGCCGATGAGCCCGGAGAGGTCAGGATCCTGGGCAAGCTCGTCGCTCTCTGCGAGAGTACGGGCAGGGACGAGGACTTCGCAAGATACGCAAAGGAGCTCGCCGCGCTGTACGCCGGCCGGGGCGATGGGGCGAAGGCGCTCGAGCTCTACGAGGCGGTGCTCGCACGCTTCCCCGGCGACGAGCAGAGCAGGAAGTTCGTGGAGGAAGCCCGCGGCCGGGCCGAAGCGGCCGCTCCGCCGGAGCGGCCCGCCGCCTCTTCCGCCGGCGCAGGGGAGGAAGAGGCCGCCGACGAGCCGCTCGTCGACTTTCCCGACGACGAATTCGACGAGGAAGAGGCCGCCGACGAGATCGAGTTCACCGTCGAGGACCTTGACGAAGCCGACAGGGCAGAGGGGGCGGAGATACGGCTCGAGGCGGAAGAGGGCATGGAGGTGGTCGAGCCCGAGGAGATAATCGAGCTTGAAGAGGCCGAGGTGGTGGAAGAGGCCGCCTGGCCGGCCGCGGAGCAGCAGACGGCCCCGGCCGGCCCCGGAGCCGAGGGCGACGGCTACGTGGACCTCGCCAGGGAGCTCGGCATAGAGGAGGTGGCCGAGAGCCTCGCCGGTTCCTGGGCCGGACGGCAGAGCGGCGAAGACGTGGAGGAGTTCAAGGACGACGTGGGAGAGCAGCTCGGCAGGGAAGACGCCGAGACCCACTTCAACCTCGGCATCGCCTATATGGAGATGGAGCTCTACGAGAACGCCGTCAGGGAGTTCACCGTCGCCCTGCGCGACCGCTCCTGCGAGTTCGAGTGCTATACCAGGCTGGGCCACTGCTCAATGGCGCTGGGCAGGCCCGACGACGCCGTGCGCTACTTTCTCAAGTGTCTCAAGGTGGAGGGCATGGACAAGGAGGCCCGCAAGGCCGTCATGTACGAGCTCGCCATGGCCTACGAGGCATCGGGGCGGCGCAACGAGGCCCTGGAGATATTCTCCTCCGTCCACCAGAGCGACCCGGGGTATCGCAACGTGGCCGAGGACGTGAGACGTCTGGCCGATGAGATCGAGACCGGACCGCCGACGGCCGACGAGATGATAGAGGTGGAGCTTATCTGACATCCCCCGTTCAAGCGGCGGCGACTCCGATGATTGACGCCACGGGCCGGCCTGAGCCGGCCTTTTTTGTTTCGAGGCTGTTAGGGACGCTGGAGGACGAGCCCGTCTTCTGCGCCGTGCGGGCGGTCGCGCCGCAGGGCGCGACGTGGCTCGTGGGCGGAGTGCTGCGCAACGCGGCGCTCGGCCTTGCGCCGGGCCGCGATTACGACCTCGTAGTGCGGGGCCGTCCCTGGCCCGTAGCGCGGGAGCTCGCCCGCAGGCTCGGCGCCGCGGCCTTCGTCCTCGACAGGGAGAGCGGCACCTCGCGGGTCGTCGTAAAGGACGACGGCGGGCCGTGGACGGTGGACATCGCGCCCCTTCGGGGCGGGGCAATCGCCTCGGACCTTGCGCTGCGGGACTTCACGGTGAACGCCATGGCCGTGCCCCTCGGCGCCCCTTCCCTCGTAGACCCCCTGGGCGGACTCGCCGACGCGGCCGCAGGGAGGCTGCGGCCCTGTTCGCCGTCCGCCATCGACGACGACCCCCTTCGCGCCCTCCGGGCCGTCCGTCTCTCTCAGACGCTGGGACTCGCCATAGACGAGGGGCTCCTTGCGATCATGCGGCGGCGCGGAGCCCTCCTCGCCCGCGTCTCCCGGGAGCGTGTGGGGGAAGAGACGCTCAAGATATTCTCGGCTTCCGGCACGGCCGAAGCCCTGGGGCTGCTCTTCGACACGGACCTGATGGCGGCCGTCTTCGAGCAGACGCGGTCGTGGCGGGACCTCGAGGGCTACGACCTAACGGCGCACGTGCTCTCCGTCGTCGCCGAGGCCGACTCGCTCCTTGCGGAGATCGGACAAGGGGCCTTCGGCGACGAGCTCCGGGTCTTTTTCGGCGGCAGCCTCGGGGCGGTCCCCATGGCCGCCATGCTCAAGCTCTGCGCCTTTGTCCACGACATGGGCAAGCCGGCGGCCATGAGCCGCGAGGGCGGGGAGCTCCGTTTCAGGGGCCACGAGCTCACGGGGGCGGGGCTCGCAGGGGAGGCGGCCATGGGGCTTCGCCTCGGCCGCAGGCTCGCAAGGGAGCTCTCCGTGGTTACGAGGAACCACCACCGCGTCTTCGTGCTCGCCGCCCTCGACGCACCGTCGGCGAGGACCAGGGCCCATTTCTTCAGGGCCGTGGGCGGCGAGACGGGGCTCGTGCTCCTCGTCCTCGCCGTCGCCGACGCAAGGGCCACGCGCGGCGTCGAGGACGAGGGACTCAGAAAGGTGGTGGGCCATATGGTCCGCTTCTACTACGACGTCTATGCGAGGCGGCGTCCCGAACCGCTGCTCACGGGACGGGACGTGATGGAGATATTCTCCGTGGACCAGGGGCCGGAGGTGGGCAGGATACTCTCGCTCATAGCCGAGGGCCAGGAGCGCGGAGAGGTGAGCGACAGGGACGGGGCCGTGCGCTACGTGCGCAGGCGGCTCGGACGCTGAACCCCTCCGGCGAAGCCTTGCAATGGCGGACCGACGGGAGCCTCCTCGAACGAGGGATGGCGGGGGGAACCGCCGATGGGGCGGCCTGCCGCAATGACGAAGGCTACCCGCTCCTTCCAAGGACTGACGTCAACCCCTGAAACCAGGAAGAGAGCTTCTTGCGCGCAAAGCGCGAAAGAAAGAAGAAGAACGTGCAGATAAAAGGCAGGGGATCGGCAAGGGAGAAGAGGGCGTACTTCTTCGGTCCCGACAGGCTCCTGAACCACTCCCTCCAGGTGAGGTCGCCTCTTCTCATGTGATGCCTCGCCGAGCGGAAATCCGACAACTCGTGGACCCACTTGACCGGCGTCGGGTCCTCCTCGCGATGGAAGGCCGAGAGCTCGCGGCCCACCATGTTGCAGAAGGCGATGTAAGGTATGTTTATCCCGTTGGCCGTGGCGACGTAGGACTGGAGGTTGGGGCGCCCCACGGTCGGCTCCATTACAAGGAACAGCCCCCTGCGCCGGTCGTACTTGTACTCTACGGAGCCGATCCCCCGGTAACCAGTCTTCCTGAAGATGCGGATGCTCTCGCTCAGCACGCTGCGGTTGAAGCGGCCTTCGGCCACTGCCGTGCTTCCGATCTCCGGCGGCCATTGCCTGATCTTCCTGCCTACGAAGTAGGCCGCCGGCTCGTCTTCCCTGTGGAAGTACATCAGACAGAAATATATCCGCAAGTCCGGACCCGGTATCCATTCCTGCACGACGAGGCGGCGGGCGTATCGCAGCATCTCCGGCACGGCGGCCGAAAGCTCGCTCGCGCTGCGGAACTTGAGCGCCTTTCCATACCTTTCCTCCCATACGGCGTTCTTTATAGAGGGCTTTACTATACAGGGAAACCGGAGGCCTTCGAGCCTGCCGCGGTGGGAGTCCGCGACTTCCCGTACGATCAGGCTCTCGGGTACAGGAATCTCGTTTCTCAGGGCGAAATTGTGAAAACTCACCTTGTCCAGCAAAAGCCTCACAGTTTCCCTTGAAGGCAGTTCAAATATATAGAAGGGTTCCAGGATCTCCCGGTTCTCCGAGATCAGCCTTACGTGTGAATCCGTGCATGGGAACAGGACAGCCCTTTCCTCAAGCTCTCCGCCCAGCCCTATCAACGATTCGATAAGCCCTTCCTCGCTGCTGACAACGATTCTCGAGCATCTTGCGGTCTTCATCAAAAACGATGCGGGGTCGGTGGATAGGCCGATAAGGGGGACTCCCTCTTCCGAAAGGGAGCGCAGCGTATTGAAGCCGGTTATATAATCGACGCCCGTCACAACCGCTGGCGGTAAAGTCCTTGAGACCGTCATTGTCGTTTTAAACTTGTTCCCCTGCGGGC
This sequence comes from Deltaproteobacteria bacterium, assembly GCA_011375175.1. Lineage (NCBI taxonomy): Bacteria > Pseudomonadati > Myxococcota > Myxococcia > Deltaproteobacteria bacterium. The sequence goes on from DRME01000061.1 coordinate 11,653, forward strand.
CGTCAAGAGCCGGGTTGCGCCCATTTTCATATACAAACCCTATCGCTGCCGCGCGTTCACCCCCTGAGCAGCGCGTAGCGGAGCACGAAGAGCAGGGCGAAGAGAGCCATGAGCGGCTCCACCTCGCCGCGGCGTCCGGCGGCGGTCTTCATGAGCGTATGGCTTATTATGCCGAAGGCTATGCCCTCGGTGATCGAGAAGGTGACGGGCATCATTATCATGGTGAGGAAGGCGGGCAGCGCCTCGGTGGGGTCGTCCCATCTTATGCGGGCGGCACCCCTGCACATGAGGCTCCCCACGACTATGAGCACGGGGGCGACGACGGGATAGAGCCGCGCGCCGCCGCTCTCGATCCCGCCGCCCACCATCTCGACGAGGGGGGAGAAGAAGAGGGCGGCGACGAAGAGGGCGGCCGTGAAGCAGCTCGCAAGACCGCTCCTGCCGCCTGCGCTCACGCCGGCGGCGCTCTCGATGTAGCTCGTCACCGTCGAGGTGCCGAGCAGCGCGCCCGTCACCGTGCCCAGCGCGTCGGCCAGGAAGGCCCGCCGCGCCCTCGGCAGCCTGCCGTCCTTTATGAACCCCGCCTCGTCCCCCACGCCTATGAGCGTTCCCACCGTGTCGAATAGGTCGAGGAAGAAGAAGACGAATATGACCGATAGCAGTCCCGTGCCGAGCGCTCCCCGTATATCGAGCTCCAGGAAGGTGGGCGCAAGCGAGGGCGGGGCCGAGACGAGCCCCCGGTACTCGATGAGTCCCGTGGCGAGCCCGGCCGCCACGGTGACGGCCATGCCCAGCAGCACGGCGGTGCGGACCCTGAGCGCAAGGAGCGCGGCCGTGACCGCGAGACCCAGCAGCGAGAGCAGCACCGGAGGGCTGTGCAGGCTCCCCAGGCCCACGTATGTGCCCGGAGCGTCCACAACTATGCCCGCCCACTCAAGCCCCGCAAGGGCGATGAGAAGCCCGATGCCAGCGGCGATGGCGTGCTTGAGCCCTTCGGGTATGGTGTTCACGAGCCTCTCCCGGAAGTGGAAGAGAGAGAGGGCGATGAAGAGGACGCCGGAGACGAAGACCGCCCCGAGCGCCGTCCGCCAGGGCAGCCCCATGGCCGCAACCACGGTGAAGGAGAAGAAGAAGTTGTGCCCCATGGCCGGCGCGAGCGCTATGGGGTAGTCGGCCAGAAGGCCCATGGCCAGCGTGGCGGCGGCGCTCGCAAGACAGGTGGCCGTCATTACGGCGCCGAAGTCCATGCCGGCGGCGCCGAGCACCGCCGGCTGGACGAATATGATGTAGCTCATGGCCGCAAAGGTCGTGACCCCCGCCGCCGCCTCCCGTCCCACGGTCGTCGACTTCTCGTCGAGCCGGAAGAGTCTCTTAATCGCCTCCATGACCTACAATCTAACAGAAGGACGGAGTTTTTTCAATTTCCGCGGCAATGGCCGCCTTGACTGTACCCGCCGGCCGCTGATATACTCGCCGTTGGGGCAGGGCGGCCCCATGCCCCGGCGCCGCGGCCGCCCTCCCGACAATCTCGCGTAAAGACAGGGGAGGTTGCTCCATGCTCACCGACGGTTTCGACCCCGGCAGGGTCCTGCGGACCGCGCTCGCCTCGGGAGGCGAGTTCGCCGAGATATACGCCGAAGAGACGCTCAACACCTCCATCGTCTGCGAGGAGGAGAAGATAGAGAAGGTCGTCTCGGGCCGCGAGCGCGGCTGCGGCGTGCGGGTCATAGCGGGACTCAAGACCTTCTACGCCTTCACAGACGACCTTACGGAAGAGGGGCTCGTCGAGACGGCCCGCGTGGTGGCCGCGGCGGTGCGTTCGGGAGAGCAGGCGGGGGAGCTCGGACCGGTGAGCAGGAGCCGCGCCCCGGGATTCGACATCGGGAAAGACCCCATGGACGCCCCCCTTTCGTCGAAGGTCGGACTCGTCACCCGCGGCGAGAGGACGGCGAGGGCCGTGGACGACCGGGTCGTGCAGGTGCGGGTCGTATACGGCGACGGCCGCCGCCGCGTTTGCGTGGTGAATTCGCTTGGAGACCACGTGGAGGAGGAGCGCACGAGCGTGCTCTATCTCTGTCAGGTCGTGGCCCGCGAGGGCGACGTCATCCAGACGGGCTACGAGCCCGTTGGAGGCGCCGCCGGTCTCGAGCTTCTCGACGAGACCCCGCCCGAAGAGGTGGCCGAGACGGCGGCCCGCCGGGCCGTCATGATGCTCGGCGCGCGCAAGGCCCCGGGCGGCACCATGACCGTCGTGCTCTCGAGCGAGGCCGGCGGAACCATGGTCCACGAGGCCATAGGCCACGGTCTCGAGGCCGATCTCGCTGGCCAGGGGCTCTCGGTCTACTCGGGCAGGATGGGCGAAGAGGTCGCCTCGCCCCTTGTCACGGTCATCGACGACGCCACCATACCGTACAAGCGGGGCTCCTTCTTCTTCGACGACGAGGCGAGCCCGGCCCGGCGCACCGTGCTCGTGGAAAAGGGCGTGCTCCGCAGCTACATGTACGACAGACTCAACGCCATGCGCTACGGGGCGGCCTCGACGGGCAACGGCCGCCGCCAGTCCTACCGCCACCGTCCCATCCCGCGCATGACCAACACGCTCATAGCGCCGGGCGAGACCCCTCCACGGGATATCCTCGCCTCGGTGGACAGGGGACTTTACGTCAAGAAGATGGGCGGAGGCCAGGTCAATACCGTGAACGGCGACTTCGTCTTCGAGGTGACGGAAGGCTACCTCATAGAGAACGGAGAGGCGGGCGAACCGGTGCGGGGCGCTACGCTCACGGGCAACGGCCCCGAGATACTCACAAAGATCGACATGGTGGGCTCGGACCTCGGCTACGGCATCGGCACCTGCGGCAAGGACGCCCAGGGCGTGCCCGTCTCCGACGCCCAGCCCACACTGCGCATACCGGAGATAACGGTCGGCGGCGAAGCCCCGGTGAAATGAGCCGCGAGGCCGTGTTGCGCCCTTGCGCCCCGGCCTCCGGGCCGCCGCCTTGAAGGGAGTCCGAGGGAACAGTGCCGCGTTCCGGCTCGGGGGAGGAGTTGTGCGGTCATGGGTAAGGGTGACGAGGCGGCGCGCCGCGAGATCGAGGAGCTGCGCCGCCGTATAGAGTACCACAACTACCGCTACTACGTGCTCGACAGTCCCGTCGTCTCCGACGCCGAGTACGACCGGCTCATGCGCCGGCTCGAGGAGCTGGAGGCCGCCCATCCCGAGCTCGTCACGGCCGACTCGCCCACACAGCGCGTCGGTGCCGCTCCGGTCGAGGAGTTCGGCACGGTCGAGCACGGCGTGCCCATGCTCTCGCTGGCCAACGCCTTCGACGAGGACGAGGTGAGGGCCTTCGACAGCCGGGTGAGAAAGCTCGTCGGCACGGAGGGGGAGATCGAGTACGTGGGCGAGCCCAAGCTCGACGGTCTGGCCGTGGAGCTCGTCTACGAGGGCGGGGTCTTCGTCACCGGTTCCACCCGCGGCGACGGCTACCGGGGCGAGGACGTGACGGCCAACCTGAGGACCGTGAGGAGCGTTCCGCTTCGGCTTGCGCCCCGCGGCGGCGATGACATCCCCGTGGCCTCGAGGCTCGAGGTGCGCGGCGAGGTCTTCATGCCCGTAGAGGCCTTCAGGCGGCTCAACGACGAACGGGGCCGGCGCGGCGAGCCGCTCTTCGCCAACCCCCGAAACGCCGCCGCAGGGTCGCTTCGCCAGCTCGACCCGAGGGTCACGGCCTCGCGGCCCCTCGATATCTTCTGCTACGGCGTGGGCGCCGTCGAGGGCGCGGACTTCTCCACCCACATGGAGACACTCGACTACCTGCGGGCCCTGGGCTTCAAGGTCAACCCGCTGGTAAGCCTTCTTCACGGCATAAGCGAGGTCATCGACTACCACGATAGCCTCGAGGCCCGGCGCGACGAGCTCGACTACGAGCTCGACGGCACGGTCATAAAGGTCAACAGCCTCGCCCTCCAGGAGCGCCTCGGTACACTCACGAGGAGTCCCCGCTGGGCCCTGGCCTACAAGTTCAAGGCCCGGCAGGAGACCACGGTGGTGAAGAGCATAGAGGTGGGCGTGGGCCGCACCGGAGCTCTCACGCCCGTGGCGGTGCTCGAACCGGTGGAGATAGGCGGCGTTACGATAGAGCGGGCTACACTCCACAACCTCGGCGAGATCCGCAGAAAGGACGTGCGTGTCGGTGACCGTGTGGTCGTGGAGAGGGCGGGTGATGTCATTCCCGAGGTCGTGGCCGTGGTGAAGGAGAGGCGCCCGCCGGAGGCGGTTCCCTTCGACATGCCCGATGCCTGTCCCGCCTGCGGCGCCCACGTCGAACAGGTGGGGGCCATCCATTACTGCACGGCCGGGCTCGCCTGTCCGGCAAGGCTCAAGGAGAGCATCCATCACTTCGCATCCAAGAGGGCCATGGACATCGAGGGGCTGGGCAGGAAGAACGTGGAACAGCTCGTAGACGCCGGGCTCCTGCGCGACGTGGCCGACATATATACGCTCAAGGTGGAGGACCTGCTCGGCCTTGAGCGCTGGGCCGAGAAGTCGGCTCAGAACCTCGTTGACGCCATCGAGCGGAGCAAGCGTCCCACGCTCCCGCGTCTCATCCATGCCCTCGGCATCCGCGGCGTGGGTGAGCATCTGGCCGTGGTCCTGGCCCGCCGCTTCGGGTCCGTCGAGGCGCTCATGGAGGCTTCGCTGGAAGAACTCACGGCGGTGCGCGAGATAGGGCCCGAGACGGCGCGCTCGGTGAGGGAGTTCTTCGACGAGCCGCGAAACAGGCGCGTGCTCGAAAGGCTGCGCGAGCTCGGCGTGCGCTTTCCGCGCGAGGAGAAGAGCGGAAGCGGCGGGCCGCTGGCGGGCAAGGTCTTTCTCTTCACCGGGGCCCTCGACTCGATGACCCGTGAGGAGGCCAGGCGCCTCGTCGAGTCCCTTGGGGGGCGGTGCGCCTCGTCGGCCGGAAAGAGGGTGGACTACGTGGTGGCGGGCCGGGAGCCGGGCTCCAAGTACGCCAGGGCCAGGGAGCTGGGCCTTACCATAATCGATGAAAAGGAGTTCCTCGAGCTCACAGGCCGCGGCGCGGCGAAGTGAAAGGACGGGACGCCACCGGCCCGCCGCTGAGCGATCCTTGCCGAGAGGACGGAATAAAGGAAGCTCTGATTTATTGCACTGCCCGCGCCGGCTGCCTCTGGGGGCTGTGCCGGGGGGTTCGGGCCGCAAAGGCGTAAAAAATCCCGCCTGGCGCGGCCCGAACCCCCCGGTACAGCCGAACATCCGAATAACATACGATGGGGAAACGCGGGCCTATGGCCCTTCTACGGAAAGTTTCCCCCAAGGTAATTAATCAGAGTTTCCTAAAGAGAACGCAATGAAGAAGAGGATACTTCTATCCCACGGAAGCGGCGGCAGGCTGAGCCGCGAGCTTGTGGAGAGGGTCTTCCTGAGGCACTTCGACAACGAGCTCCTCGCCCCTCTCGACGACCAGGCCGTCTTCGGCGTAGGCGCTTCGAGGCTCGCCTTCACCACCGACTCTTACGTCATCGACCCGCTCTTCTTTCCGGGCGGCGACATCGGCAGGCTCTCGGTCTGCGGCACGGTGAACGACCTCGCCGTAGGCGGGGCCGAGCCGCTCTATCTCAGCGCAGCCTTCATAATCGAGGAGGGCCTTGAGCTCGACGTGCTCGAAAGGGTGGTGGAGAGCATGGCCGCCGCGGCCCGCGGGGCCGGCGTGAAGGTCGTGACCGGCGATACCAAGGTCGTGGAGCGTGGCAAGGGCGACGGCCTGTTCATCAACACCGCGGGCGTGGGCGTGGTGCGCGACGGCGTCGAGCTCTCGCCGGGCAGGATCGCGCCGGGCGACAGGGTGATAGTGTCGGGCGCCCTGGGGGATCACGCCGTGGCGGTCCTCACAAGGCGCGAGGGGCTGGAGATGGACGCCCCCGTGGAGAGCGACTGCGCGCCGCTCAACGGCCTCGTGGCGGAGATACTCGACGAGGCCGGCCCCGAGGTGAAGGCCATGCGGGACCCCACCCGCGGCGGGCTCGCAACGGTGCTCAACGAGTTCGCCGCCGCCTCGGGCCGCGGCGTGCTCGTAAGGGAAGAGGCCGTGCCGGTGCGCGAGGCCGTGCGAGGCGCCTGCGAGATGCTCGGCTTCGACCCCCTCTACCTCGCCAACGAGGGCAAGGTCGTCGTCGTCGCCGCCGAGGAGGCGGCAGAGAGGATCGTCGGGAGGATGCGCAGCCACGAGCTCGGCCGTGACGCCGCCGTCATAGGGGAGGTGACCGCCGAGAACGCCGGACGGCTCATCGTAGAGACCTGCATAGGCAACCGCCGGATCGCGGACATGCTCTCCGGCGAGCAGTTCCCGAGAATCTGCTGAGAAGCACCCCGGAAGAACTTTGAAAGAGCCTCCCCCGCCACCTTTGCCTCGTCCATTCCAACCCGGCGGAAACTTTCTTGAAGAAGGGCCATAGGCCCACGTTTCCCCATGCCCCATGGTATGTTATTCGGCTCTTCGGCTGTACCGGGGGGGTCGGGCCGCGCCAGGCGGGTTTGTTTACGCCTTTGCGGCCCGACCCCCCCCGGTACAGCCCCCCGAAGCAGCCGGCGCGGGTAAGACATCTCCTCCAAAGACTTTTAAGGAAACTCTGATTTATTGCACTGAGGGAACCTTTTTTGTAAAAAGGTTCCCTCAGACTCCCTCCAAAACTTTTAACGCCCTGCGGCTCATCCCGATTTTGCTTGCAAAATCGGGATGAGCCGCAGGGAACTAAAAGTCTTTGAAGGGGGTCTGGGGGAAACTTTCTACAGAAAGTTTCCCCCAGAGGCAGCCGACGCGGGTAAGACATCCCCTCCAAAAGACGAGTTGGGCTTTAAAGCCTCTTTCCTTTACAGGGCGCCGTGGCTTAAGAACGCCGGAGCGCTCGGACGATTCCCCGCAGTTCGAAGACGATACCGGTTTTTCTTTGCTTACTTTCTTTTTTTCAAAAAGAAAGTAAGTCAGGACCTCATGTTCACGAACTGGAGGGCCACGTCGAGGTCCCGGCCCTTGAGCTCCCGGATGACGGCCTGGAGGTCGTCTATCTTCTTGCCGGTGACGCGGAGCTGGTCGCCCTGGATCTGGGTCTGGACCTTGAGTTTCATCTCCTTTATGATCTTCGCAATCTGCTTCGCCCTGTCTTCGGGGATGCCCTGGCGCACAGTGAGTCTCCTGCGCTTCAGCCCTCCCGATGCCTCTTCGACCTTGCCGTATTCCATGGCCTTGAGCGGTATGGACCGCTTTATGAGCTTGTTCTCCACTATGTCGACGACGCTCTTGAGCTTGTAGTCGTCGTCGCCGGTGACGACTATCTCGCCCTTCTTGTCCCACTCTATGGAGCTCCTGGAGCCCTTGAAGTCGTAGCGCTGGCCGAGCTCGCGCACGGCCTGGTTGACGGCGTTGTCCACCTCCTGGAGGTCTACCTTCGATACGATGTCGAAAGACGGCACTTTTCCTCTCCTTTCCCGTCCCTTACGGCCTGAGCACCCTGACCCCTTCGGGGATATGGAAGGTGAAGAGGTCGTCGGCCAGGGGGACGTTCAGTTTCACGTCGGTGAGCTCGACCCTGGTCTCGGCTCCCATGGGGTCGACGACTACGGTGGCGGTGACGAGGAAGCTCTCTTTCTCCACCTCGATGAAGAGCACCTTTATGCCCGGCTGGGGAGTGCGCGGCGTAAGGCGCAGCCTGTAGACCGGCCCGGTCGAGTCGGTAAGCGTCACCTTGAAGTCCCTGTCGATGCTGCCGACGCCGGTTAGGAAGTCGGAGGCCACCGACGGGCCGCCGTCCTCGGCGTCGCGCTCTATGACCTGCCCGAGGTCCGGCTGATCCACCCATATGGTCCTGCCGTCGCTTATTATGGTGTCTTCGTAGGGCTCGGTGTAGTTCCAGCGCATCTTGCCGGGCTTCTTGAAGAAGACCCTGCCCGAAGAGCGGCGCACGGCCGCCCTGGTCTTCGTCTCCTGTGTGAAGTCGGCCGCAAGGGTCGTCACCTCGTCGTAGCGGGCCTGGAGCTTTCTCACGATCTCGCCGGTGCCGACGGCGGCATGGAGCGGAGCCGGCGGGGCCGCGAAGACAAGCGCGGCCGCAAAGAGCATATAAAGAAATTTCCTTCGTTCCCTTCCCGTCATCTTCTCTCCTCATCGAGCGCGCCCTGGCGGCGGGACGCGGCGCACCCGAAGCGAACCCCGATCCTTACGGTTCGACCTCTTCCTTGCGCAGCAGGACTTCACGGGGACGGCTGCCCTGCGAGGGTCCCACTACACCTTCGGCCTCCATCTTCTCGATTATGCGGGCCGCCGTGTTGTAGCCTATGCGCAGGCGCCGCTGGATGTAGGAGGTCGATATGGTCTCGAGTGTGGCGGCCAGGGCCACGGCCTCGTCGTAGCGGCGCAGGAACTCTTCGCTCAGGTCTTCCTCGCCGCCCGCCGCGGCCGCGGCCTTTGCCTCGGCTATGTCGGCGTCGTAGCGGGGCTTTCCCTGTCTTTTCAGGAAGTCGATCACCTTTTCTATTTCGTGCTCCGAGACGTAGACGCCGTGGATGCGGCGTAGCCTGGAGGTGCCGGGCGGCATGAAGAGCATGTCGCCCTCGCCCAGCAGCGTTTCGGCGCCGGCCGCGTCGAGTATGGTCCGCGAGTCGGTGCGGGTGGGGACCTGGAGTGCGAGCCGTGCCGGGAAGTTGGCCTTGATGAGGCCCGTTATGACGTCCACCGACGGGCGCTGGGTGGCCACGATGAGGTGGATGCCCGCGGCCCTGGCCATCTGTGTGAGCCGCACGAGGCTCTCTTCCACGTCCTTGCCCGAGGTGAGCATGAGGTCGGCGAGCTCGTCGATTATGACGACGATGTAGGGGAGCCGGCGGTGGGCGTTTTCCTGCTCCTGCTCCTCCGTATCCCGCGCCGCCCGCGGGCCGCTGTCGGCGGTTCCTTCCTCCTCTTCGAGGATGCGGTTGTACATGTTTATGTTCTTTGCGCCCTTTTCGGCCATGAGCTTGTAGCGCTTGCCCATCTCGACCACGATGCTCTTGAGCACGCCCGCCGCCCGCTTGGTGTCGGTTATCACCGGCGTTATCAGGTGGGGCAGCCCCTCGTAGGCCGTGAGCTCGAGCATCTTGGGGTCTATCATGAGCAGCCTCACGTCCTCGGGCGTTGCCTTGAAGAGGATGCTTATTATCATTGCGTTGAGGGCCACGCTCTTGCCCGAGCCCGTGGCCCCGGCGATGAGCAGGTGGGGAAGCCTCGCAAGGTCGGTGATGACGGGGTTTCCCGTTATGTCCGTGCCCAGGGCCATGGTGAGCCTGGAGCGGCTCTTTGCGAATTCGCGGCAGCCGAGTATCTCGCGGGCGAAGATGCCTTCGCGCACGTGGTTCGGTATCTCGATGCCCACCACGGCCTTGCCGGGGATGGGGGCCAGGATGCGGATGCTCACGGCCCGCATGGCGAGCGCCAGGTCGTCGGCGAGATTCGTGATCTTGCCGACCTTCACGCCGGGGGCCGGCTCGAACTCGTACATGGTGATGACCGGTCCGGGATGGACCTCCACCACGTGGCCGTCCACGTCGAAGTCCTTGAGCTTCTTCTCGAGGATCTTGGAGTTGGTTATGTAGGTCTCCCTGTCGACGGAGCCGTCCTTGTCGGGCACGGGATCGAGGAGGTTGATGTGGGGAAGCCTGAACGAGCCCTTTGGCGCCACGAAGTCGAACTCCTCCTGCACGGGCTCTTCGGCGGCCCTGCGCGGAGACTCCTTGGCGGTGACGATGGCCGGGCCCTTGGCCCGCTTCCTGCGCTCCGACTTCTCGGCCGCGGCCTTGGCGCGGCGCTCCCTGCGCCTCTTAAGCGACTCGCGGGCCGCCCTGAAGGTGCGCGCCGCGGCGGCGGCCGCCGCCGCGGCGCCCTTGAGGGCGGCCACGGCCGTCGCCGCCGCCGTCTTTATGAGCGAGAACCCCGTTGTGCCCACAAGGGCCGTTACGAAGACGGTCACCAGGAGTATGGCGGCCCCGGCCGTGCCGAAGTAGCTTGTAAGCGCGGCGCTCACCACCTCTCCGACGATGCCGCCGGCGGCCTCGACGGGGAGCGTCATGGTCAGAAGGCCCGAGGCCGACATGACGATGAAGAGCAGGCCGGCGGGAAGGACGGCCCTGAAGCGCAGGCCCCGGCGAAGAAGCATGAACTCCAGCGCCAGTATGAAGAGGAGGAGCGGAAAGATGTAGGACGTATAGCCCATGGAGACGAAGAGCAGCCACGAGAGGTAGCTTCCGGCGACACCAACGTACTCGAGATGCTCCACGTCGTCGCGGAAGTAGAGGCTCGCCGTCACCAGCGCCGCGAGCCCCGCAAGAGCTATCCCTGTGACCTCGTAGCCGAGGCCCTCGTGTCTGCCGCTCTTACGGACCGCCATCTTTCCTGAACTGCTTGCTCAACGTTATGCCCTGGAACTGGTAGGACGAACCTATCTTCACACCGTAGACCTTGCGCGGCACGGTTCCCATGCGCTCGAAGGAGAGCTTGAAGAAGGTCTGGCCGTGGACGACCATGAAGGGCACGTCATGGGCCCGCACCTCGAGCACGGCCTTGGTGCCCCTGATCTCTCCATGGGAGCCGAAGCCGAAGCCGGGGTCGAAGAAGCCGGCGTAGTGGGTGCGAAGCTCGCCAGAGCCCGCCTCATAGGCGGCCATCTCGGCGGCGTAGCGCGGCGGCACCCTGATGCGCTCCTTGGAGCTCAGGATATAGAAGTCCTCGGGCTCGAGGATTATGGACTCCCTGCTCGTGCGGTGTACGGGCTCCCAGAAGTCCTCTATCTTGTAGTGGTCCGTCTTCGAGAGATCGACGATGTGGCTGTTCTTCTTGGACTTGTAGCCTACGATGCCGCCGGAAGCGTCGCCGCTTAAGTCCACACTCATGAAGACGCCGTCGTTTATGGTCATCTGCCCGGTCGGGAGGGGGCTGTCTCCGTCGAAGAGGAGCGAGTACCGCTCGTTGATCTCCCTTATCTCGTCGTCGTCGAGACGGCAGGGACCGGTCATGAGCCTTATCTGGGCGAGCCTCAGCCCCTCGCGGACCTTGACGGTGTAGGAGCGGGGCATCACTTCCAAATAAAGCCCGCCCCTGTAGCCCGCCGCTATGTCGTCGAAGCGCGGGTTTCTGTCCGTTATGAGGCGGGCGAAGATGTCGAGGCGTCCGGTCGTGCTCTTCGGGTTGGACCTTCCCCTTATGTGTCCCGGCAGGGCGAGTCTCTCCTTGAGCGGTATGAGGTAGACTCCTCCCCGCTCGAGCACGCCTCCGTCGCCGCCGATGTCGACCTCGTACATGACGAGGTTGTCGCCGTAATAATCCTTCTGGAGGACCAGTCCCTCGATGTCGCGGCCCTCGGGCAGGAAGCTCGATACGAGGCGGTAGGCCCTGCGGCCGAGACGGAGGTCGAGGCTCGCCGGCTGGACCTGGCGCTCCTCGATGGGCGCGTCCGCCCCTATCCAGCCTTTCTCTATGGCCGCTTCTATCTCCTGCGAGCCGAGTACGCCCGTGTGGGCGGCCTCTCCGGTCATCTCCCGCTCCCCCTGTTCTTGGATCCGCGCCGGATTTGTGGAACTTCAGGGCAAGCAAGGCCCCCATGGCCCGGAACAAAAGTCCTTGAAGGGGGTCTGGGGGACACGTGGGGCCACGGCCCTTCTATAGAAAGTTCCTTCGGGGTGGTTGTTCAGAGTCTTCCTATGATATAGCAAAAAGGAGAGAAAATAAAGAGCGAAGAAGGGGCGGTAATGTAGCATATCTTGTGTCAGCAGAGAGGAAGGGGTACCATTTTATTTAGGGAAGCTCTGATTTATTACCCTGGGGGAAACTTTCTGTAGAAAGTTTCCCCCAGACCCCCTTCAAAGACTTTCAATACGAGTTGGTTTCCCCCTGTTTTGCCTGGCAAAACAGGGGGAAACCAACTCGCGTTAAAAGTTTTTGGAGGGAGTCTGAGGGA
>DRME01000062.1 GCA_011375175.1 Deltaproteobacteria bacterium
GGAGCCCGGCCCGCGCCGGACGGGTCTGTTACGCCCTTGCGGCCCGGGCTCCGGGCCGCCGCCACACGGAGCTTTTGGAGAAAGGAAGCCGCCGTGCCCGACAGAAAGCGAAAAATTTTCTTCATCGCCCTGCTCGCGGCCGTCATCGCCGCCTCCGGGGCATTCTTGTATCTCCGCCCATCCGTCATGCGCCTGGAGGAAGTCTTCCATTTCCTGGCGCACGAAACGGGGCTTCAGAGGGTCATGGGGTGGACGGGCCTCGGTGAAGAGACGGGCATCGGGGGGAAGAAGCTCTACTGGTGTCCCATGCACCCGCAGGTAAGGAGGGAGAGGCCCGGACCCTGTCCGATCTGCAACATGCAGCTCGTGGAGATGGACGAGGAGAAGGAGACAAGGGCGGACGTCCTTCGATTCACGGACCGTCAGCTCCAGCAGGCCGGTGTGCGCACCGCCGCCGTCAGGCTCCTCGATCTCTTCCACGAGATAGACACGACGGGCCGCGTGGCGGTGGACGAGCGGCTTCTCAGGACCGTCTCCAACAGGGTCAGGGGAAGGAGCCGCATCGAGAGGCTTCACGTGGACTTCACGGGCCAGACCGTCGCAAGGGGGCAGCCGCTCGTATCCCTCTACAGTCCCGACCTCGTAACCACGCAGCAGGAGTACCTCGCTGTCCTTGCCCGCGGCGGCCCCTGGGCCGGAGCGCTGCTCGAGGCGGCCAGGGCGCGACTTGAGAGGTGGGGCGTGAGCAGCGAGCAGATCGAGGCCGTCGCAGAGAGCGGAAGACCCGTCGAGGTGGTGACCATCCGCTCTCCCCTGTCGGGAACGGTGATAAGACGCCTCGTGACGGAGGGGCAGTACGTCGAAGAGGGCGAGCCCCTGCTCGAGATCGCCGACCTCTCGAGGGTCTGGATATACGGCGACGTCTACGAGCGGGAGCTTCCGTTCATAAGGACCGGCATGGCCGTTGAGGTAACGGCCGAAGGGATAGGGGGAAGGAGAATCGAGGGCGCGATAGACTTCATCGATCCCCTGGTCCGGCCCGAAAGCCGGACCGTGGGGGTGCGCTTCGCCGTCGGGAACGCCGACGGCCTGCTGAGACCGGGCATGTCCGCGAGGGTGCGCATAAGGACCCGGCGGGAGAAGGTGCCGGCCGTTCCCGCGAGCGCCGTTCTCCTTACGGGCCGAAGGGCCGTGGTCATCGTCGCCGAGGGTGGGGGGCTCATGCGCCCCGTGGAGGTGAGGCTCGGCAGAAAGTGGCTCTACGGGGGGACGGGGCAAGGGGAAAGAAAAAACTCCTTCCTCGCCGACGACGAGAGGTACCACGAGGTCCTCTCCGGGGTGAGCGTGGGCCAGCGGGTGGTGACGGCCGGAAACTTCCTCGTGGCCGCCGAGGCCGGCTTCCAGGGGGTGCTCAAAAAGATGCTGCCCCCCGAGGGAGAGGCGGACGCCGGAGAGGTCGGGGCCGCCCCGGCGCAGGTCTTCGAATCCTACGAAGAGATACGAAAGGCCCTCGCCGCCGACGAGACCGCCTCTGTAAAGGAGACGGCCCTTCGCATGGTCGAGGAGATCGACGCCTTGAATACCGGGGACGGCGGTCTGCAAAGGGCGCTCCAGGAGGTGAGGAGCGCCGCTTCCGCACTGGCCGGTGAAGGCGATGAGACCGGCGGGCTCAGGCTCCGGTTTTCGGCTCTGAGCAAGACCCTTATCGCCCTTGTCGAGCGATACGGTCTTCCGGCGGGGCTGGAGCGTCACGCCTTCTTCTGTCCCATGGCCCGGGGCTACGGCGGCTGGCTCCAGCCCGGGAGGGCCGTCGAGAACCCCTACATGGGCCGAAAGATGTCGAGCTGCGGCGCTCCCCTTCCCTTGAAAGACGCCGGGGCGGAGCCGTGACGCGCCTTGTCATCGAGTGGTGCCTGAGAAACCGCCTCCTCGTATGCGCGGTCTCCCTTCTCCTCGCCTTTCTGGGGCTGTGGTCGCTGTCGCGCATCCCCCTCGACGCAGTCCCCGACCTCTCGGACACGCAGGTCATCGTCTCGACCGAATGGATGGGCCGGGACCCGCAGACCGTGGAAGACCAGGTCACATACCCCCTTGCTACGACCATGCTGGCCGTGCCGGGCGTAAGCGACGTGCGCGGCTACTCCTTCTTCGGCCAGTCCTTCGTCTACATCATCTTCGAGGACGGAACCGACATCTACTGGGCGCGTAGCCGGGTGATGGAGTACCTGAACCAGGCAAGGCGCGACCTCCCCGAAGACGCCACGCCCACGCTCGGCCCCGACGCCACGGGGCTGGGCTGGGTCTTCATCTACACCGTCGAGGACAGGTCGAACCGCCACGACCTCGGCGCGCTGCGCGCGCTCCAGGACTTCTATATCCGCTACCAGCTCCTCGGCGTGCCCGGCGTCGCCGAGGTCGCAAGCGTCGGCGGGGCCGTAAGGCGCTACGAGGTGACCGTCGACCCCGACAAGCTCCTCTCCTACGCAATACCGCTGAGCGACGTGGTGAGCGCCGTCAGGAAGAGCAACAACGACTTCGGCGGCGGCGTGATGGAACTCGCCGAAACGGAGTTCATGGTAAGGGGCAAGGGATACATAAAGGGAGTGAGGGACCTGGAAAACGTGGTCGTCAGGGCCGCGGCGCAGGGCGCGCCCGTGCTCCTGCGCGACGTGGCCGCCGTGGGGATCGGTCCCGACACGAAACGAGGTGTCGCCGAGAAGGACGGAAGGGGCGAGGTCGTGGCCGGCATAGTGGTGGCCCGCCACGGCGCAAACGCCCTCGAGGTCATAGAGGGGGTGAAGGAGAAGATAGGGAAGATAGCGCCGGGGCTTCCCGAAGGAGTCGTCATAGAGCCGGCCTATGACCGCTCGGGCCTCATCTACAGGGCCGTCGCAACGCTCGAGGAAAAACTTATCGAAGAGATCGCCGTCGTGGCCCTGGTAACGCTCCTCTTTCTCCGGCACGCACGCTCGGCGCTCGTGGCCTCGGTTACGCTCCCCCTCGGCGTGCTCGTGTCATTCATCGTCATGAAGGCCATGGGCCTGGGGGCCAACATCATGTCGCTTGGCGGCATCGCCGTCGCCGTGGGAGCGATGGTCGACGCCGCCGTGGTGCTCGTCGAAAACACCCACAAGCACCTGGAGAGGGCCGGGGCGGCCGGAGAGGCGCCGAAGAGGCGGAGGCTGGTCCTCAAGGCCTCGATGGAAGTGGGACCGGCCCTCTTCTTCTCGCTTCTCGTAATAACGGTCTCCTTCCTGCCCGTGTTCGCCCTCGAGGGCCAGGCGGGAAGGCTCTTCAAGCCGCTGGCCTACACCAAGACCTTCGCCATGGCCGCAGCGGCGCTCACAGCCGTCACCGTCGTCCCCGTTCTCGTCTTCCTCTTCGTCAAGGGCGATATCCCTCCCGAAAAGAGCAATCCCCTGAGCCGCCTGCTCGTATTCCTCTACAGGCCGGTCATCGCAGTCGCCCTCAGGTTCAGGAAGACGGTCGTCGCGGCGGCGGCGCTGGCGCTCGTCGTCACCTACATCCCCTACAGCCGCCTGGGCGGCGAGTTCATGCCGCCCCTCCAAGAGGGCGACATACTCTACATGCCCACAACCGTTCCCGGCCTGTCGGTCGCCGAGGCGACGAGGACGCTGCGCATCCAGGACGGGCTCCTCAAAGGGTTCCCCGAGGTGGAGAGCGTGCTCGGCAAGATAGGGCGCGCCACGACCCCCACCGACCCCGCTCCGCTCAACATGGTGGAGACGCACGTAGCCCTGAAGCCGGAGGAGCGGTGGCCGGAGCGGATAATCGAGAAGGGTTTCATCGCCGGCATCGCCCGGGAGATGCTCGCGCTCTTGAAGGAGCGGGGCCTGGCGCAGGAAGCGCCCCTTGAAGAGAGCGCGCTGCAGGTCGAGCGCAAGTGCCGCTGGAGGCTCAACATGTGGATACGGGAGGAGATGCTCAGGGGAAGGGGGCTTCCGTCCATAAAGAGGGAACTCGCCGCAAGGCTCGGGGACGAGGTCTCTTCGGACCTCGTGGCCTACCTCGAGGCCGCCGGTCACCTCGGCGCCGCCTCCCCGGCGGAGGCCCGGGCGCTGGCCGGGGCATACGGGATCGAGGGACCGGTCCCGCTCAGGCGCACGAGCTTCGAGGAGCTTACAAAGGAGGAGATGGACCGTGTGGTGAGCATCCCGGGCATGCCCAACTGGTGGCTCATGCCCATCGAGACCCGCATAGGAATGCTCACCACCGGGATGAAGGGGCTTGTGGGCGTGAAGATAAGGGGAGCGGACCTCCGGGAGCTCGAACGCATAGCCCTCGAGGTGGAGAGGGTGCTCGCCGGCGTGCCCGGCACCCTCTCGGTATCGGCCGAGCGGGCCATGGGAGGGCACTACCTCGACATCGAGCTCGACCGCCTGGAGCTTGCCAGATACGGGCTCACCGTCGAGGACGTGCAGGAGGTCGTAGAGTCCGCCGTGGGCGGCAGGAACGTCACCCGCACGGTCGAGGGCCGCTACCGTTTTCCCGTAAACGTCCGCTATCCGCGCGAGATGAGGGACGACCCCGAGAAGCTCGAACGGATCCTCGTAGCCGCCCCCGACGGCACGCTCATCCCCCTGGGCCAACTCGCGACGATAACCCTCGGCGACGGACCGCCGGTGATAAGGAGCGAAAACGGGCTCCTGCTCGCCAACGTGCCCGTGGACATCGAAAGGGGCCTCGACATCGCCACATACGTGAAGCGGGCGCAGGCCGCCATCGACCGGGCCGTCGAAGACGGCGGGATCGGGCTTCCCCCGGGATACTACATGGAGTGGAGCGGCCAGTTCGAGTTCATGGAGGAGGTGAGCAAAAGGCTCCGGATCATAGTGCCCGTAACGCTTGCGCTCATCTTCCTGCTCCTCTATCTCAACTTCGGCTCCCTCGCCGACACCCTAATCATAATGCTCAGCCTCCCTTTCAGCGTCGTCGGCGGCGTGTGGCTCGTCCACTGGCTCGACTACGACATGAGTGTGGCCGTGGGCGTCGGTTTCATCGCCCTCGCGGGCCTGGCCGCCGAGACGGGCGTGGTGATGCTCGTCTACCTCAACCTCGCCTGCGAGAGAAGGAAAAAACAGGGGAGGATGCGCACGAGCCGGGACCTCGCGGAGGCCGTTGTCGAGGGCGCGGTCATGAGGATAAGACCGAAGGCGATGGTGGTGAGCTGTCTTCTCCTCGGACTCCTTCCCATCATGTGGTCGACCGGTGTGGGCTCAAGGCCCATGCAGCGCATGGTCGCGCCCATGGTGGGCGGGCTCGTCTCGTCCGCCGTCCTCACGCTCGTGGTGATCCCGGCCGTATACGTCATGGTCAAGGAGACTCTCCATAATCGCTCCGGGGGGAACTTTCTGTAGAAGGGCCATAGGCCCACGTCTCCCCCTGCCCTATCGTATGTTGTTCGGACCTGCGGCTGTACCGGGGGTTCGGGCCGCAAAGGCGTAAAAGGATCCCGCCTGGCGCGGGCCGAACCCCCGGTACAGCCCCCCAGGCCGCCGGTGCGGCGTGTTGTCGCGTGCGGCGTTTTTGCACATCCGCGCCGTAACGGCGCGTATCTGCATTGTTTAGAAGGGGCCGCACAGGAGGACGCCCCTGCAACCCTTGCACCGGCACGGTCGGGGGCCGATTGGACCGCCACACTTAACATCCCGAAAAAACAAGAAAATTTCTTTTATACCTCTCCTGGCACGCCTTTTGCGAATAATCTTGCGGCAACTCTGATTCATTACCCTGGGGGGAACGTGGGCCTATGGCCCTTCTACAGAAAGTTTCCCCCAGGGTAATTAATCAGAGTTTCCTTAATCAGAGCTTCCTCATTAAGTATACGTGGCGGTCCCCGGAAGGTTCGGGCCGCAAGGGCGTAAAAAACCCCGCCCGGCGCGGGCCGAACCCTCCGGGGACCGCCACGCAGGCAGCGGGAGCTCAAAGCCTTCCGCCGCGCAGACGCGGCGGAAGGCCGAAACGACTCTATCCGGGAGTGCCAGTTGTTCAAACTCAGCAGGGGAGCCGAATATGCGATGCTCGGTCTCCTGTACATGGCGGGGAAAGGGGAGAGCGAATTCTCCTACATCGACGAGATAGCGCAGGCAAACCACATGCCCAAGGCCTACCTGGCCAAGCTGATGCAGCTTCTTGCAAACCGCAACCTCGTCAAGTCCTACCGGGGCCGGGTGGGAGGGTTTGTGCTGGCGCGCCCGCCCGAGGAGATCAACCTCCTCGACATAGTGGAGGCCATAGAAGGTCCCGTGGTCATAAACGAGTGCATCACCAGCGCGGGGTATTGCAGCAGGTACAGGGCCTGTCCCATATACGGCGTCCTGCTCGAATGCCGCCGCGAGGTCACCGGCGTGCTTGCGAGTCATACGCTCGCAAGCCTTGCGCCGAAGGTCGGCTTTTTTTCACCGTAAAAGGAGAGTGTCGGGACCCGAATCGTTCTGTTTAAACTGTTTAGGAAACTCTGATTTATTGCACTGGGGGAAACTTTCTACAGAAAGTTTCCCCCAGGGTAATTAATCAGAGCTTCCTTTAAAAAAACCGGGAGGTGACGTATATGGCAGATTACGCGGCAGAACACGATACACAGTGGCACACGAGCTACTGGCCCCTTATGGTGAGCGTCGGTACGCTCTTTCTCGTGCCGCTCTCGTTCACTTTCTACTTCGTCTACTCGAGCGCGCTGTGGGCCGTCATATCGCTCGGCATCGGCGCGCCGCTCACCCTCGGCGCTCTCGCCGGGTGGGTGAGAGAGGGACTCGCCGACGAACACCACTACGGCATGGGGCTGAGCGTGTGGGCCATGCCCTTTTTCATACTCGCCGAGGCGCTGCTTTTCATCGGCTTTTTCGCCGGCTACTGGGTCACGCGCCTTCAGGCGCCGCTGTGGCCGCCGGCGGGCACGCCCGAGATGTCGCTTCTGGTGCCGATCATAATGACCGTCATACTCGTCTCGTCGAGCGTGACCATCCACGTGGCCGAAGGCAAGCTCGAGGAGGGCGACAGGGCGGGCTTCAACTCGTGGCTCATCGCCACCATGGTGCTCGGCGCCGTCTTCCTCGGCTTCACCGCCATGGAGTGGAGCGTCCTCATAGGCGAGGGCTTCACGACGAGCACCAACATCTTCGCCTCGTCCTTCTACTCCATAACGGGCTTCCACGCCTCGCACGTGCTCGTGGGACTGGCCATCTTCGTGGCCGTCCTGCTGCCGGCCCTCGGCGGAACGGTGAACAAGCATTTCGTGGCGGCGGCGTCCATGTACTGGCACTTCGTCGACGTCGTATGGTTTTTCGTCGTCTCGCAGATCTATTTCTGGTGAGCGGGGTTCGCCGCTGCGCAACATTCCACTATCAAGGAGAGATGCGATGAGAGCAAAGGTTGTTTTAAGAGCCCTGGCCGCCGGTGCGGCGGCCCTCTCCCTCCCCGCCGCACCGGCGCTGGCGTCGGCCGGCGCGGCCACGGCCGGCGCCCTGGCGGACACGAAGGCGGGATGGGATCACCTCTGGCGGGAGCTGATGATCGACATCACCGTCATCGGCCTCGTCTTCGCCGCCGTAACGCTGTACTTCCTCGTCGTCTACAGGCGCCGCCGCCCCGACGACGAGGGCGGAAGCTTCAGGCTCGGAACGCTCGGCGCCTTCGGGTGGGTTCTCATCCCGGCCTTCATATTCATGGCCGACGACATCTTCCTGGCGGCCAAGAACTTCGAGCTCTGGAACGACTACCGCAACGTGCCCGACGACGCCTACGTGGTCGAGGTCGAGGGCTCCATGTGGAGCTGGGAGGTGCGCTACCCCGAGGGCGCGGTCTCGGACGAACTCGTAGTGGCCGTGGGCAGGCCGGTGAAGGTGAAGCTTACGAGCACCGACGTGGTCCACAGCTTCTTCATCCCCGACCTGAGGCTCAAGTGGGACATGGTCCCCGGCAGGACCACCTACGTCTGGTTCCCGGCCGGCGAGACGGGCGAGCACGTCATAACCTGCGCCGAGTACTGCGGTACGCTCCACTCGGGCATGCACACAAAGCTCAGGATCGTCCCGCGCGACGAATTTGAGCGGTTCATCGAAGAGAACAAGACTTGAGGAGGAGATTTAAATGAGCGTTCACGCCGTTGCAGCACCTTCGTCGGGCAGGTTCAGCCTGAAGGAGTGGATATTCACGACCGACCACAAAAGGGTCGGCGTGCTCTACCTGATAGGGTCGTTCGCGGCCTTTCTCGTGGCAGGCATTATGGCCATGCTCATGAGGACCGAGCTGGCCAGCGTGGGGCCCACGATTACCGAAAACCCCATGACCTACAACACGTGGCTCTACTTCCACGGCGCGGCCATGATACTGGGCTTCCAGATACCGGCGCTCACGGGCTTCTTCGCCAACTACCTGGTGCCGCTCCAGATAGGCGCGCGCGACGTGGCCTTCCCCAGGGTCAACGCCCTCAGCGTGTGGCTCTACTGGATGGGCATCGTCCTTGCGCTGCTCACCTTTGTCATACCCGACCCGCCCGACATCATGTGGACCGGCTATCCGCCGTACTCCATCATAAGCCCGGGCAACACGGCGCTCTACACCTTCACGGTCCTGATCATAGGCTTTTCGTCCATTGCCGCGGGAGTCAACTTTCTGGTCACCATCATCTACATGAGGGCGCCCGGCATGACCTGGGGCAAGCTCAACATCTTCATCTGGTGCATCATGGCCTCCTTCATCATACAGCTCATATTCGTGCCCATGCTCGGCGTGGCCGTCACCATGCTCTCCTTCGACAAGTACCTGGGCACCAACTTCTTCAACCCCGCCATGGGAGGCGACGTGCTCCTCTACGAGAACCTCTTCTGGTTCTACTCCCACCCGGCCGTCTACGTCATCCTGCTGCCGGCCATGGGGGTCATCTACGAGATAACGGCCACCTTCGCCAGGAACAGCGTCTTCAACTACAAGGGCGTGGTCTACGGCGGCATATGGGGCACCGTCATACTGAGCGGCATAGTCTGGGCCCACCACCTCTACATAGCGGGCATCCCCGACTGGCAGGCCCTCATACACGTCTTCTTCACGCTGCTCATAAGCGTGCCCGTGGGCCTTCTCATGATCGGCATCGTCGGCACCCTCTACAAGGGCGCCATCGACTTCAAGACACCCATGCTCTACGCCATAGGCTTCATGTTCCTCTTCCTCATAGGAGGACTCACCGGCATACCCAACGCCATGAGCGCCATCTACATCCACCTGACCGACACCTACTGGATGCCCGGCCACTTCCACTACGTCATGGCCGTCTCCATGACAGTGGCCATCCTCGGCGGCGTCTACTACCTCTTCCCCAAGATGACGGGCAGGATGTACCACGAGGGCCTGGGCAAGCTCGGCTTCTGGCTCTTCTTCATCGGGGTGAACATCACCTTCGCGCTCACCATCTACCTCGGCTACCTCGGCATGCCGCGGCGCTACTACGACTACTCCCAGTTCCCAGAATTCGAGGGACTGCAGTCCATGACCACCCTGGGTTCGTACCTCATCTTCGTTGCCGGCGTGGTCATACTCCTTTCGTGGATCGTCGGGCTCGTCAAGGGCGAGAAGGTGGACCACAACCCCTGGGGGTCGAAGTCGCTTGAGTGGACCCATGCGCCATCGCCTCCGCCCTGCGGCAACTGGGGCCCCAATGTGCCGGAGCTCGACGAGGCATGGAGCCCCTACGGCTACGGCAAGGGCGGCGAGGTGGAGGCGACCCCCCGGGCCGCGAGGGCCGCGGCGGGAGCGGCGAAGGGGGAGTGAGCTTTCGCCGGGGAGGAGCTCCCTGATAAGGAGTTCCTCTCCCCCCTCCATGCTTAAACCCGCCCGCGAGCCGCGCCATGCGAGGTTCGGGCCGCAAGGGCGCGGCGACGGGGCGGGGGGCAAAAACAGGGGTTGCCCCCCTCTCAGAGACGATCAATGCCTTATATCTTCCCTCAAGGAGAACCGCTTCCGGCGGCCGCCGCCGGCGGCCGGTGCCCGTCGCTTCCCGGGCGCGTGCTCCGCGCGCTCATCACGTCGGGCGCCGTCCTTGCGGCGGCCCTCCAGCTCTGCGCGGCGCCGGCGCAGGCCGCCATGGACCGTGTCGCCGTACTGCGGGCCTTCGAGAAGGCCAAGGCCTCGGTGGGCAGGCGCATAGGCATCTACAACCTCACCGACCAGCGGGGCCGGCGCCTTACGCTCGACGGCTCCTCGCTCGAGCGCCCTATCGTCGTAAGCTACGCCTACACATCCTGCGGCGACACCTGTCCGACCATCCTGATGGAGCTCAAGGCCTACTTCGACGAGGCGGGGGCGGACTACGGAACGCTCTTCGAGGCGATGACCATAGGCTTCGACGTGGAGAGGGACACGCCGGAGAGGCTCGAGGCCTACGGCCGCATGATGGCCGGAGACTTTTCGGCCTGGACCTTCGTCACGGCCGACGGCCGGACCATGGCAAGACTCACCTCGGACCTCGGCTTCACCTTCGAGCCCGCGCCCTCCGGCTTCGACCACCCCAACATGGTCACCGTCATCGGCCGCGACGGCGCCGTTGTGCGCCAGCTCTTCGGCGCAGAGCTCGACAGGGCCGCCCTGGCGGCGGCCATCGAAGAGGCCGCGGGCGGCGAAGGAGAGGGGGACGGCCGGGAAGCGGAAGACGCCGCCTCCGGCGGCGGGCCGCCGGACCTTATCAAGTTCCTCTGCTACACCTATGACGAGGAGACCGGCACCTACAGGCTCGACTACAACTTCCTCATGAGCGTCGTCGTCGGCGTGGGCATCCAGCTCTTCATGATCTATTTCGTCATTCACCATGTCTTCATAAAGGGCTCGCGCCGCGCCGCAAGGCTGCGCCGCGAGCGCTAAAGAGCGCGGCACGGGCGGGACCGCCCTCTGACGTCCTCTCTCTCCCCGGCCCGACCGGCGTGCAGCCCATCGACGGGAGCCGTGCATAGATGACCTCTTCATCGGACCTTGAGAAAATGTGCAAGAGCTACTTGACAGGGAGCTGCGAGTCGGCTACAATTTCGGATAATCGGGACCCTCGAAGTCTTTTTGATGGGTTCCCCCGCAGCCCCCACCCTGGCGATAACGAAGAGGCGGCCATGCTCGAAGAGGTCATGCGCAACATCAAGGCAGCCGTGCTTGTTATCGACTCGGAACACTGCGTCCGCTGGATGAACGAGAGGGCGAGGCAGTGGTTCGGCATTCGGGAGACCGGCCTGCGCCGTACCTGCTACCGCACGATGTCGCTGGGCAGCACCTTTTGCGCCATATGTCCCACGGGCCGCGCCATCGAGTGCGGCATCCCCGTAAGCTACCGTTTCGATCTGCCCGCCGACAGGGGGCCGAGGACGCTCGATGTGCTGGCCATTCCTTCCGCCGGTGGAGAGGGCGGCGACTGTGTCGTCGAACTCATCGTCGACAGGGACGAGCGCGGCGCCGTGGGAGGCGATAACAGGCTCATCTCCCAGATCGAGAAGCTCGCAGCCATAGGACAGCTCGCGGCCGGCGTGGCCCACGAGCTCAACACGCCGCTGGGCACCATCTCCATCCTCTCCGAGGAGCTTCGCCGCGCCGTCGACGAGCCCGGCGGCGAACTGTCCAGGGAGCTCTTCAGGGAGTATCTCGACGACATGAAGGAGGAGCTCGCCCGGTGCAGCGCCATCATCGACGACCTGCTGGGCTTTTCCAAGAAGAGTGTGGCGCGGCTCGAGCGCGTCGACGTGGCAGAGCTCATAGACAGGACGCTGGACCTCATCAGGCGGGGAGGGACGGACCGCGGCGTGGAGATAGACAGGCACATAAGCCCCGGACTCCCGCCGGTGGTGACGGACGCCAACAGGGTCCGCCAGGTCTTCTTCAATATCGTCAAGAACGCCGTCGAGGCCGTCGAGGACCGCGACGGCGGGGTCGTGACCATCGAGGCCACCACGGGCTGCGGCACTGTGGAAGTGACGGTGCGCGACAACGGCCCCGGCATGCCGCGCCACGTGCTCGACCGCGTCTTCGAGCCCTTTTTCACCACCAAGCCCGTGGGCAAGGGCACGGGCCTGGGCCTGTCGGTGAGCTACGGCATAATAAGGGACCTCAAGGGCTCCCTCAAGGTGGAGAGCAGCGAGGGCGACGGCACCGAGGTCACGGTGTCGCTGCCGCTCGGCTTCGATGAAGACCGGGACGCCGCGGCGCGGCGAGGTGCCGGCAACGCAGGGCTCTCCACCGCGAACAACACCTGATATCCCATAGATCGCCCCGGCGGGGGAACTGGGGGGGAACGGGGGGGGAACTGGGGCCTCCGGTCGCTGTGAAGAGGGCAATCCTCCCCCGCTGAAAGAGGACGAAGGGGCGCGTACATCACGGCGTTTGCAGGGAGGTTTGGGATGGCCAGAGTGCTGGTGCTCGATGACGACGGTGCCTTCAGGAAGAGTCTGTGCAGGGCCCTGGCGGCGCGGGGGCACAAGGTGACGGCCGCAGCCGGCGGTGCCGAGGCCCTGGGGCTTGCGCAACAGATGACCTTCGATGCCGCCTTCATCGACATGAAGATGCCGGGCATGAGCGGGCTCGAGTTTCTCAAGGCGCTGCGCAGGGTCAGCCCCTCGGTGGCCGGCATCATCCTCACGGGTTTCGGCTCCATACCCGACGCCGTCCAGACGCTCAAGCTCGGCGGCTTCCACTACCTGACCAAACCCGTCGACATGGCCGAGATCGAGAAGGTCCTCGAGCAGGCCGTCCGTCCCACGCCCGACCCCGCCTCCGGCCCCGTCGCCGCCGAGGGGACCGTCGAGTACCAGGGGATAGTGGGAAGGAGCAGGGCCGTCAAGTCTCTCATAGAGACGGTGAGGAAGGTGAAGGACGCGCAGCTCCCGGTGCTCATAGTCGGCGAGAGCGGTACGGGCAAGGAACTCGTGGCAAGGGCGCTCCACTACGACAGCCGACGCGGCGGCGGACCCTTCGTACCCATAAACTGCGCATCCCTCAAGCCGGAGCTGCTCGAAAACGAGCTCTTCGGCCACGTGAAGGGGGCCTTTACCGGCGCGGTGGAGAACAAGCGCGGGCTTGTCAGGGCCTCCGACGGCGGCACCCTCTTCATCGACGAGATAGCCGACATGAACCCCGTCGTCCAGGCGGGCATCCTGAGATTCATCGAGAACGGCATGGTGAGGCCCCTCGGCGCAAGCCGCGAGACGAAGGTCTCGACCAGGATCGTCGCCGCCATAAACCGCAACATCGAGGACGAGGTGAGGGCCGGCCGCTTCCGCCTCGACCTCTATTACAGGCTAAACGTCTGCCGGATCAACATCGCGCCGCTTCGCGAGCGCATGGAGGACGTGCCCGTGCTGGCCGAACACTTTCTTTCGGCCATGGCCGGGAGCACAGGGCGCAGGATGCTCCTCTCCGGCGGGGCCGTGGAGCGTCTCCTGGAGCACAACTGGCCCGGCAACGTGCGCGAGCTGCACCATGTGCTCCAGCGGGCGGTCATACTCCACGACGGCGACGTGATAACGGCGGACCACATAGATCGCTCCATCGAGTTCAAGAGGCTGGCTGTGCAGACCTGCGGGTTCGCGGCCCGTGGCGAAGAGCCCGCAACGCTTGAGGAGAGCGAGCGCAGGCACATAATAGCGAGCCTGGAGCTTAACGGCTGGAACGTAAGCCGCACGGCCAGGGCGCTCAGGATAGACAGGCGCACGCTCCAGAGAAAGATATCGCGCTACGACATAAAGAAGGCCCGGCCCGGCCTCTGAAGGCCGGTGCCGCCCGGGGCGCGCCCTCCGCGAGCGGGGCGCGTGCCGAAGTACAGAAGGAGAACGGCAAAGGTGTACAATCTATCGAGGACCTCGCAATACGCCATCATGGGGCTTGCCTCGCTGGCCCGTTTCGAAAAGAACGGGCCCGTGCCCGTGGGCGTGCTCTCGCGGCGCTGCGGCATCCCGTCGAGCTATCTCGTCAAGGTCTTCGGCAGGCTCGAGCGCAAGGGGTTTTTGAGATCCGTCAGGGGCCGCAGGGGCGGCTTCCGCCTTGCAAAACCTCCCGAGCAGATAAGCCTGCTGCGCATAGTGGAGGCCATAGAGGGGCCCATGGCCGCCCGGGGGGTCTGTCCTCTCACGGGCGAGGTCTGCACGGGACGGCAAAACTGTCTCGTCCACGAAGGGAAGGCGTGCCTTGAACGGACGCTGCTCTCGCTGCTCGAAACGAGCAGCATATCGAGCCTTCACGTGGTCAAGTAAAGGGGGAGACATTTTTGGCTGACCTCGTCACCCCCGCAGCCGCGCAAACCCCCGGCATCCGGTCTTCCTCAGGGGGAGCGGACGCCGCCCGCCATCCAGGGCCGTCTTTTCCGGGCCGTGGACCTTGCAAGTCCACGGCCTTTTTTTCGTCGAGTATCTGAAAAGGGCCCGCGGATCCAGCGCCGCCCGGAGAGCAGGTCCGAGTCCCTTTCCCCGGTGGAATCAACCGGGGCTTCCGTAGTATATTGTTGACGGAAGATAGCGGAGTCCGCGTCCCTCGACGAGGGGCCGGGGGAGGTCGCTTTGGCGAAGATACTGCTTGTAGAGCCCTACCTCACGGGCTCGCACTCGGCCTGGGCCAAGGGCTACGCCTGTGCGTCGGCCCACGACGTGGAGCTTCTCACCCTGGAGGGGCGCTACTGGAAGTGGCGCATGCACGGCGGGGCCGTCACGCTTGCGCGCCGTTTTCTCCGGAAGGGGCCGCGTCCCGACGTCTTACTGGCCACCGACATGCTCGACCTCACCACCTTCCTGGCGCTCACCAGGACGGTGACGGGCCGCACGCCGGCGGCCCTCTACTTCCATGAAAACCAGCTCACCTACCCGTGGTCGCCGGCGGACCGCGACGTGGAAAAGGGACGCGACGGCCACTACGGCTTCATAAACATCGCTTCCGCCCTGGCGGCGGAGCGCGTCTTCTTCAACTCCAGTTATCACATGGAGTCCTTTGTGGACGGGGCGGCCCGGTATCTCAGGGGCCTGCCCGACCACCGCGAGCTCCAGGCCGTCAAGACCATAGCACAGAAGAGCTCGGTCCTGCCCGTGGGCATGGACCTGCGCGCCCTGGACAGAGGCTCGAGGCCGCGGCGGCGCGGCCCGGCGCTCGTCCTCTGGAACCACCGCTGGGAGTACGACAAGGGCCCCGAAGAGTTCTTCAGGGCCCTCTACGCCCTGGACAGAAGGGGCCTCGACTTCGAGGTCGCCGTCCTGGGCGAGAACTTCAGGAATAGGCCGAGCGAGTTCGACGAGGCCCGCCGAAGGCTCGGCCCGAGGATCGTCCGTTTCGGATACGTAAAGGAGAGGCGCGAGTACGCCCGCTGGCTCCACCGCGCCGACATCCTGCCCGTAACGTCGCGCCACGACTTCTTCGGCTGCTCCGTCGTCGAGGCCATCTACTGCGGCGTCTATCCGCTCCTTCCCCGAAGGCTCGCCTACCCGGAGCACATACCCCGCCGGCTCCACGGGCGCCACCTCTACGACGGCTACGTGGACCTCGTGGAAAAACTCGCGGCGGCCGTAAAAGACATCGATGAGACGAGGAAGACGACACTGCGAAGCGCCGTGGAGCGCTACGACTGGAGCCTGACGGCGCCGCTCTACGACGAGGCGCTCGAAGGGATGGCCCGGAAGGCTCCCGGCGCTTCACGGCGGCCATGACCACGAAGCGAAGGGTGTGGGAAGCGAAAGTCTTCGAAGGGGCCGGAGGGAACTTTTCCGGCGGGTGCTTGATTTTCAGACTATTCCTCTTTGCTTTTCGTTTCGAACTTGAACCACCAATTTTCGGGTGGAGTTTGGATAATGGCATTTAGATCCATAGGAAAAACACCAAACTCGTCAAACAATTGGCCCTTCACTGATAGCTTAGAACCTTGCCGTATTATCAGATCTCCAGTGGGTGAGGTCGTTGCCGCGATGGGAGCCCAAAGGTTCCTTCGAGATCTTGAACGGTCGTGCCATTTTTCTTTATTGAAAAGTACATCTAACGCGGCTTGTTCCATCCTTTGAGTTACTTTCATAACATCAGTTTCTGTCAAAATATAGTCAGATTTCTTACCATCAGCATGAGTCATAGGATCTCGCATGTTAGCCCAATTATCAATCTCTTGCCTTGTGTATTTATAAGCAGGATTGAGGAACTGCAGAAGCTTTTTTTGCAGTTGACTGAACTGTAGGGCAAATGCAGCCTCGAAAAACCTAACATATTCACGGTATCGTCCAGATTCATGCCTGTGGCTATAAGCTTCAGCCAAAAGGGCCACCCCATCTAATCTATCCTGAAGTCCCGAAACGAGATTGCTATCGACAGGAATTTGAAAGTGATGTCCAATAATATGAGATTGCTTGGCACGAAAACCTTTTGTTGCATCTAAAGATTTACGTTTATCCCGATCATCGACAAGCAGCACTGCACATGGATAAACTGAAGAAATTGAGCGGTGGCAGCGACCGAATATGGCGATAAGGTTAGCAACATTTTCAAGCGTAGCCTCACATAGCCGCCTTTCTTTTTCAGGAAGGTTAATGAAACCATCATTATCTATCTCTGGAGGTTGTATCTGAATCTCTGCTTTTACGATAAGATGAAGTTTTCCCTCAACCGGCGGAGACTTTTCAATTGGTATTGTACTGACTGATACATCTCCAAACTGGAACTTCCAAGAGGCCCACCCTTGTGGAGGTGGTTCAAAATACATGCTTACGATACGTAATAGTCTCATAGGAAATCTAACGTGGCCGCGGTTCAACCAGCAGCCACGTTCGCCGGAGGCGTAGCGTCCGGCGAACGTTCTGGGCCACTTGCCGCTATGGAGCAAGGCCGAAGACCGTAGTGGAGTAGACGTTTTGCTGATATAAGTCTTTGTGGCCCGACCATTAACAATCGAGTATCCAGGCGCTTTTTGTCATGTCACCTGCCGGGGGAATGGACAGAAAGAGATATTCCGGGACGACTCTGACAGACACCGCCCCATCACTTTCCTTTCCGAGTCCGCAGAAACCCATTCCCTCAGGCTCCGCGGCCGAGAGGAAGAGAGGGGCTATTCTTTCCGGTTGACAATCTAGAGTTCCCCGCCGGAACAGAGGGACCCGGAGAACTACGTCCCCTCGTAGTACGAGACGGCCTCTTCCACGTCGAGCCTGCTGCCTATGATGAGCGGGGTGCGCTGATGGAGCTCCGAGGGCTTTACGTCCAGTATGCGCCCGCGCCCCGTCGAGGCCGCGCCTCCGGCCTGCTCGACGATGAAGGCGAGGGGGTTCGCCTCGTAGAGCAGACGCAGCTTGCCGTCTTTGTTCTTCCTGTCCGCAGGGTAGAGGAAGACCCCTCCCTTGAGGAGGTTGCGGTGGAAGTCGGCCACCAGGGAGCCCACGTATCTGGCGCTCACACTCCTTCCATCCGACTTGAGGGCCTCGATGTAGCGCCTCGTCTCCTCGTGCCAGCGGCTGGCGTTGCCCTCGTTTATGCTGTAGAGCTTGCCGCGCTCCGGGATGCGGATGTCCTCGTTCGAAAGGAGAAACTCGCCCACGCCGGGGTCGAGGGTGAAGCCGTGGACGCCGTGGCCCGTGGTGTAGACGAGCATGGTGGACGAGCCGTAGATGAAGTAGCCGGCGCATACCTGCTCCGAGCCCGGCTGGAGGAAGTCCCCGTCCGTAAGCTCGCCTGCGGAGCGCTTCCTGAGGATCGAGAATATGGTGCCCACGCTTATGTTGACGTCGATGTTGGAAGAGCCGTCGAGCGGATCGAAGAGGAGAAGGTACTTGCCCCTGGGGAAACGCTCGGGTATCTGCACGGGCTCGTCCATCTCCTCGGAGGCCATGCCCGCCAGGTGGCCGCCGTGCTCCATCATCTGGATGATGGTGCGGTTGGCGTAGTCGTCGAGCTTCTGGACCTCCTCGCCCTGGACGTTGGTGTAGCCCGTGGCGCCGAGGATGTTGATGAGCCCCGCCTTGTTGACCTCGCTCGAGATGATCTTGGCGGCCACGGCGAGCTCGGAGAAGAGACCCGTGAAGTCGCCGGTCGAGCCCGGGTACTTGCGCTGCTCCTCGAGCAGGAACCTGGTCAGTGTGGTGCCTGTCTTCATGGTCCGGTACCTCCCGCTGTGCTTTAAGCCTCTTCGAGCCTCGATGCGTCGGGGAAGTCGAAGCCCTCGAGGGTCCTTACGGTGAAGAGACCGGGATGGGACTCGTCTTCCAGCAGGATGGAGCGCACCTTCCCCTGCCAGAGCGAGACGAACTCGTCGTGCTGGCGCTGCGTGGCCATGCCGCGAAGCACCAGGCCCATGAGCTCGCTTGTGCGCGGGTCCCCCGGCAGGACCGACGGGTTGTAGACGACCTCCACGGCGGCATCCGTGTCTTCGCGCTGGAATATGAAGGTGTTGAAGCGCGGGTCCGAGGGGTCGAAGAAGAGCTTTCCGTTGCGCGAAAACCTCCCGCCCAGCCCCTTGAAGCCCGCCTTTCCGGCGGCGCCAGTTATGAGGGTTATGACCTGGGCCTGGGGGCCGTAGGCGAGGTCGGCGGCGGAGCCCTTTACGAGCACCCGTATCTCGCCACGCACGGGAAGCTCGTCGGGATAGAGGGCCTTGAGCGCCTTGGCCGTCAGCTTGTAGGCGCCCGAGACGGCCGGGCACGAATGGCCGGCAAGCCGCACGGCATCGCCGTAGGTGAAGACCATGGGCATGCCCTCGTCCTGCGCCCCAAGGACGTAGGCCAGGGGGTCGCGCACCTTTATGGGCTCCACGTCATCGAAAAAGTCCTGCCGCCATCGCGTCTGCTCCATGGTCTCCGCCTTTCCTCATGAAGTTGAATGCCGAAAAACAGGGTGAAGTGTAACAGAAGGAGTGCGACGGTGTCAACCGCGGCAGGGGGCGGGGCGCGGGGAAGGCAAGGACCCTTGACGGCGGCTGAGGAATCCCGCTTACCGAGTCAGGCGCGGCTCAAAGACTTGCGAGGATGTTCTTCAGGTGGATGGCCGCCGCCGTATCGCCGGAGATCTCCAGCCGCCGGGAGAAGAAGACGGTGTCGGGGTCTTCGGCACCGAGCACGAGCCCGAGCAGGACCTTCACGTCTCCGCGCATGGTCACGTCGGGTTTCCGGGCGCAGTGGAGGCGGACGGCCACGCCGTCGGCGGTTACGACGAGATAAAAGTCCTTTTTGATGTCCTTGGCCGAGAAGAAAAAGACCTTGCCCGCCAGCTCGCCGAGCCTTTGCCTGAGCGAGGGGTTACGCTCCAGTACGAGCGAGAGCGCCGCGCCCACGGCCACGGCCTCGGCGCAGCGGGGCGCCGCCCTCAGCGCAGGGGCCGCCAGCTCCATCAGGAGATCCCCGATCTTTTCGACGTTTTCCCTTCTCATCCCCTCACACCTTGTGTCCCACGTGTAGGGCGGCCACGCCGCCGAATATGTTGTAGTACCTGACGCCGTAGAGGCCGGCCCGCTCCATCATCGCCTTGAACTCCTCCTGGGCCGGAAACTTGCGTATCGACTCGGGCAGGTAGGTGTAGGCCTCGCGGTTGCCGGTTATGCGCTCGCCTATGCGGGGGATTATGCTGAAGGAGTAGATGTCGTAGAGCCTCGAGAAGAGCCTGCTCGTCGGATGGGAGAACTCGAGACAGAGCACGCGCCCGCCCGGCTTGACCACGCGGGTCATCTCCTCGAGGGCGTCACCGATGTGCGTTACGTTGCGTATGCCGAAGCCGACTGTAGCGCAGTGGAAGGTGTTGTCGGCGAAGCTTATGCGCTCTGCGTCGCCCTGGACGAACCACAGGGTGTCGAGTCTTCCGCGGTCGATGCACTTGTCGCGCCCCACCCTCAGCATCTCGCCGTTTATGTCGTATACGACCACCCTGCCGCCGGCACCCACCCGCTCCGCCATGAGAAGCGCTATGTCGGCCGTGCCGCCGGCCACGTCGAGGGCCCTGTCGCCCGGCCGCAGCCCCGTCTTCTCGACGAGAAACCTCTTCCAGAGCCGGTGGGTGCCGAAGCTCATGAGGTCGTTCATGAGGTCGTACTTGTCGGCCACCGAGTCGAAGACCTGGCGCACGAGCCCCTTCTTCTCCTCCACGGCCACGACCCTGTTGCCGAAATAGGTCTTCTTCTCCCCTGTCTCTGGGGCCTTGTCCTTCTTCTCCTTCATCTCTCCCGTCCCGCGGCTTATGAGCCTCGTTTCTTCGCAATGAACTTCAAGTCTGAAGAAAACTCCGATTTATTACACTGAGGGAACCTTTTTGTAAAAGGGTCACAGACCCACGGTTCCCTCAGACTCCCTCCAAAAACTTTTTGTTTGCTCTTCGAGCCGCGTTGGTTTTCATGATCGTCCAAGGAAGCGAGGTTCTTTAGCCCAAGTTAAAAGTCTTTGAAGGGGGTCTGGGGGAAACTTTCTTCAGAAAGTTTCCCCCAGGGCAATTAGTCAGAGCTTCCCCGGTCGAAACCTCTACACCTCGTCGCCGCCGCGCTCCCAGCGGCCGGCCAGGTGGCGAAAGAGGACGGCGGCGGCAAAGCCCGCCAGGCTCAGGAGCGGCACGCCGGCAAGGCGCGGCGCGTCGGGTCCCGAGAAGACGCCGGCCATGAAGGCGCCCACAAGGAGCGCCGCCGTCACCAGGCCCTTTTCGATGCGCCGGCCGGCTCCTCCTATCTCGTCGGAGAGGCCCTCGAGGCGGTGATGGACGAAGCCTATGCGCAGCTCCTCGTCCACGGCGGCCCGCACGAGGCTGTTGACCGAGCCCGGAAGCTCGATGGCCGCGTCGACGAGCTCGCCGGCGTAGTCGCGGCCCTTTTCCAGGGCCTTCTTCGGCGAAAACTTCTCGCGCACCATCCACTTGTATATGAGGGGCCTGGCCACCTCCCACATGTTTATGTCGGGATAGAGCTGGCGGCCCACCCCCTCGATGATGACCATCGACTTCTGGAGGAGCAGGAGGTTGGGCTGGAGCCGCATGTTGAAGCGGCGGGCCGTGCGGATGAGCTTCATGAGCAGGGCCGATATCTTGATCTCCTCGAGCGACTTGCCGAATATGGGCTCGGCGATGTCGCGCAGGGCGTCTTCGAACTCGTCGAGGTCCACGTCCCTTCCGATGAGCCCCATCTGGCGGTGGACGATGGCCATGCGGCGGTAATCCTCGCGCACCAGGTGAAAGAGCATGGTGGCGAGGTAGGTCTTGAGCTCCCGGTCGAGCCTTCCCACGATGCCGAAGTCGAGGTATATTATGACGCCGTCGTCGCCGACGAAGATGTTGCCGGGGTGGAGGTCGGCGTGGAAGACGCCGTGCTCGAAGACCTGCTTGAAGAAGGCCTTTATGCCGTTGACCGAGACCTTTTTCACGTCGTGCCCCCGGCGCTTGAGCTCCTCCACCTCGTCTATGGGCACGCCGCTTATGCGCTCGAGGGTCAGGACCTCGGCGGTGGTGAGCTTCCAGTAGACCTTCGGTATGCGCACCGTGGGGTCGCCCTCGAACATGCGGGCGAAACGGTTGGCGTGGGCGCCCTCGACGGTGAAGTCCTGCTCGCTGTGTATGACCCGCGAGAACTCGCGCACCACCTCGCGGGGCCTGTAGCGGCGCGCCTGGGGCACGTACTTTACGAGGAGGTCGGCTACGAGCCACATGACGGCGAGGTCCGACTCTATCGTCTCGCCGATGCCAGGACGCCTCACCTTGACGGCCACCTCCGAGCCGTCGTGGAGGGTGGCGTAGTGGACCTGGGCGATGGACGCCGAGGCCACGGGCTCGGCCTCGAAGCTGCGGAACTTCTCTTCCAGCGGCCCTTCGAGAGAGCGCTCCACCACGGCCTTCACCTCGTCGAAGGGGACGGGCGGGACCATGTCCTGCAGCTTCTTGAGCTCCTCGACCCAGTCGGAAGGGAGGAAGTCGGCGCGCGTGGAGGCCACCTGTCCGAGCTTTATGAAGGTGGGGCCGAGCTCTTCGAGGACGAGCCTTATGCGCACGGCGGTAGGGAGGCCGGCCTCCTTCCTTCTGAGCAGCACACGCTCGAAGAGCGGAAGGAAGGGGAAGATGCGCAGCTCCGAGACGAGCCCGCCGAAGCCGTAGCCCGTGAGGGTGGCAACTATCTTGTGAAGTCTTCTGACTCTGCTGATCTTCATCGAAAACCGACGGGCGGGGACGGACTGTGCGCCTTGCCGGCCCGACAGGGGATGTAAAGCGGCCGGCGGCGCGGCGAAGAGACGGCTCCAGGAGCGGTCCCCGAGAGGCGGGCCGCCGGCCTACTTCTCCTTGTCCTTGTCCTTTTTCTCCTTCAGCTTCTCTTCGAGCTTCTTTACGCGCCTTTCGAGCTTATCGACCTTCTCCCTCGCCGTGCGGGCCATCTCCTTGACCACGTCGAGTTCCTCGGTCGTGGCCACGTGGAGCCTCTCAAGGAGCAGCTCCGCCTTCTCCACGACCTCGCGGTCGAGCTTCTCCTTGCCCTCGCGCAAGACCGAGATTATCTCGCGCAGCGCCGCCACACCCTCGTCGACCACCTTGTTCTCGATGCGCTGCCTGGCCGAGAGCTCCTCTTCGGCCTCGGCGCCCTCGCCGCTCTCCCGGCTGCCGAGGGCCGCGAGCTCGTCCATCATCTGCTTCGCCTTCTTCTCAAGCCCTATGCCTATGAGTATGGCCCTGTCTATGAAGTCCGCCATCTTCCCCCCTCCCTTCGGTCTTTTCCGGGGGAAACTTTCTGAAGAAAGTTTCCCCCGGCCCCCCTTCAAAGACTTTTAATACGAGTTGGTTTCCCCCTGTTTTGCTTGGCAAAACAGGGGGAAACCAACTCGCGTTAAAAGTCTTTGGAGGGAGTCTGAGGGAACCGGGGGTCTGTGACCCTTTTACAAAAGGTTCCCTCAGTGCAAAAATCATGGCCTCGTCAAGAAGCTCCCGCCAGGCCCTGGGCCGCGGATATATAGACCTTTCCCGGCCCCGCCAGGTACCACCCGTTGCAGAGTCCGCCCGGGCTGAGGGCCTCGAGCTCGGCCGCCGCCTCTTCGGCGGAGAGAGCTCCGTCCATGCGGCGGCGGAAGATATCGACGGCCTCGAAGGTGTCCCTGCCGCCCGGCGAGATGCGGAGCGCCGCCACCCCTATGGCCTCGAGGTCTTCGACGTACTCGACGAGGCTGTAGGTGGCGGCGCTGAGAACGGAGGTGCCGTTTATGGTAAAGGCCCGCTCGCCGTCGAGCGTGGCCGTCTCCATGCCGTCGGGCCAGCGGGCGCAGTCATGGGCGCACTCACCCTTGGTTCGGCCGTAGGCCCGCGACGTGTAGCAGCGCCAGGAGAAGGCCAGCGGCACCTTGCCGTGGCAGAAGACCTCGGTCGGCACCGAGGTGTGTTCGATGTTGTAGCGCAGGGACTCGCGTGAAAGCTCCACCGGAGCGCACACACCGCGGACGCCGAGCTCCGCCAGGCACTCCACGGACGGGACGTTGTAGGTCGTGATGTGCGGTCCGGCGTAGATCTCGCGCTCTTTCGGGTCGGCCATGTTGAAGACCGACATGTCGTTGGCCTCCACGGCGAAGGGGAGGTCGAGCACACGGCGCACGAGGTCGAGCTCCTCGTCGTTGGAGACGACGGCCAGCGTGGAGACGACGACCTTCTTTCCGGCCCTTTCGAGCCCGCGGCCGACCTCGAGCATGTCGTCGATGGAGAGGCCGCGCTTCTTCACGCAAACGACCTCGCCGAGGTATACCCTGTCCACGGCGGAGCGCGCCGCCTTGTCGTAGAAATCGAGAAGCTCCGAGCGCTTCCACTCGAAGAGTACCGGTCCGATGGCAAGCTCCATATCACGATAGTATGCACCAGAAGAGGGTGCAAGACAAGGTTTTTTCCACGGGGGACGCGAGTCGACGCAGGCGGCGGCGGTGTCTTCAGCCCCTTGCGAGCTCGCGGCGCGCAGCCTCCCTGGCGGCGTCCATGACTACAACGAGCGGCGCTCCCGCGGCCGCGGCCGCGGCCCGGCAGTCCTCGAACTCTGGGCGGCCGTCCACAAAGCGGCCGTCCCGCTCCACGGCCTTCACCCGCACGGTCCCGTAAGGGGTCTCCACCTTCACCGTCTTTCTCGGAAGCGAGATCCGCTCCACCGTCCGGGTCCTTACGCCGAGCGTCGTCGACTCGGAGAAGATTATCTCCGTGAGCTCGCGGACCCCGTGCTCCTCGGCGAGCACGGTGACGAGGAGCCCGGGCCTGTTCTTCTTCATCTGCACGGCCGTGAAAAAGACGTCGAGGGCCCCTGCGGACAGAAGCCTCTCCATCAGGTAGCCGGCCGCCTCGGGACTCATGTCGTCCACGTTGGTCTCGATTACCGTGAGCCTCTCTGTGCGCCGGCCGCCATCGCGCAGCTCGCCCTCGATGACCCTCAGCACGTTCGGCGCCTCGGCGAAGTCGCGGCTTCCCACGCCGTAGCCGCTTTTGCCTATTGTCATGGGTGGCAGGGGGCCGAAACCGTCGGCCACGGTCTTTATGATGGCCGCGCCCGTGGGGGTCGTGAGCTCGAAGCGGATATCCGACGGCGCCGTTGGCACTCCCCTGAGTATCTCCAGCGAGGCGGGAGCAGGCACGGGCATGCGGCCGTGGGCCGCGTCGATGAAACCCGTGCCCAGCGGAAGCGGCGAGGCCGTGACCCGCTCCGGGGCGAGGCGGCGCAGGCACAGGGCCGCTCCAACGATATCGACGATGGAGTCGACGGCGCCGACCTCGTGGAAATGCACTTCCTCCACATCGACGCCGTGCACCCTCGCCTCGGCCTCGGCCAGGGTGCGGAATATGCGAAGGGCAAGCTCCTTTACGTCGTCGGCCAGGGCGCTGCCTTCGATCATCTCCCGTATGACGGCGAAGGTGCGGTGGTGGCGGGTCTCGGAGATATCCACGTGGAGCCTCGTTCCGCCGATGCCGTGACGGTGCTGTCTTTCGGCCCTCAGCCCGTAGCCGCCGAGGGGCAGCCTGCCCAGCTCGCTTTCGAGCCACCGCAGATCGACGCCCAGGTCCACCAGCGCCCCGAGCGTCATGTCGCCGCTTATGCCGCATATGCAGTCGAAATAAAGTACCTTCATGGCGGGTCGATGCTCCTTTCAGCGGGATTCGGGGGAGAGGATACCATAAAGGCCGCCTGTAGGGCGCCGCCCCGGGACGGCCGGGCCCTTCATAGGGAGAGGGCCTCCGGTGGGATTGAGTACAGGAGACTCAGCACGCGGTCGCAGCTCCGCTCCAGGGGGGCCGAGGTGTCGACCGTCAGGTGGGCCTCGAAGCCATCGGCGGCGGCCTTCTGTCTCACGTAGATCTCCCATCGGCCGTCCGATACGGCTGGGGCCGTCTCTCCGGCGCCGAAGCGTCTTTCAAGCCTCCTCTTGATCTCCTCTTCCGGCGCCGTGCACCTTACGACGAGAAACCGGGCGCCGCGCCGCGCCGCCGCGGCGGCGGCCCTTTCCATAAACTCCTTTTTCGTGAAGGTGGCGTCTACGATGACGGGGCGGCGCTCGGCGAGCAGTCTCTCGGCGCGGGCCACGAGCTCGTCGTAGGTGCGGGCCGTGATCTCCGGGGCGTAGATGCCCTTGCCGTAGGGGTCGAGCCTGCGGGTGCGGCGCGGCGTGCCGGTGAGCTCCTTTCTGACGATGTCCGACGAGAGGACGGGCATGGCGGTGAGACCGGAGAGCGCGGCGGCGAGCGTGCTCTTGCCCGTGCCCGTGAGGCCGCAGACCACGAGCAGGTCGGGCCTGAAGCCTCCGGTGGCGTAGAGCCGGGCGAGGTGGAAGTGGCGGGCGGCCGAGAGGGCCGCCAGGCGGCGCTCGCTTGCCGGCACCTCGGGCTCCTCGTACCTGAAGCTTTCCACCTTGCCGCGCACGTAGGCGCGGTAGCAGCGGTAGAAGTCCATCAGGAGGGGGCCGTCTTCGTCGTCCGCCGCCTCGAAGTAGGCCCTGTCGAGCCTTTGCGAGAGGTCTCCTCTGCCGCGGCAGTCGAGGTCCATGGAGAGGAAGGCTATGTCGGCCGCCCTGTCGCCGTAGCGGAAGCGCTCGTTGAACTCGATGCAGTCGATGATGTTGATGCCGTCGGTTACGGAGATGTGCTCGCTGTGGAGGTCGCCGTGGCAGTCCCGGATATGGCCGCCGGCGACGCGTCCCTCCAGAAGACCCCTCTTTTCGGCGAGGAAACGGTCGGTATAGGCCCGTATCTCTTCGTAGGATTCGGCGGTGACGGTCCTGCCGCGGAAACGCCTTGTCTGGGCGAAGTTCTCGTCCGTGTTGGCCCTTACGGCCTCGGGACGGCCGTAACGGGCTATGCGCCGGTCGGTGCGGGTAGCGGCGTGGAAGGAGGCGACGGCGCGGGCTATGCGCTCCACCGTGGCCGCACCGGCCTCGCCGCGCTCGATAAGCGCCGAAAGCATCGACTCCGCGGGCAGCCTCCGCATCTTGACGGCGTACTCGACGGCGCTGCCTTCGCCCTCCATCACGAACGAGCCGTCCCGCGCCGTGACGGCCGCCACGCCGAGGTAGACGCCCTTTGAAAAACGCCTGTTGAGGCGCACCTCTTCGGTGCAGCAGCGAAGGCGCTTTTCGAGGGTGGAGAAGTCGAGAAAGCCGAGGTCGAGGGGCTTTTTCACCTTGTAGACGAGCCGCGGCGTAAGGAAGATATAGGAGATATGGGTCTGGACGAGCTCGACGCGCTCCGGGGGGTCGGCGTAGGAGGCCGGGTCGAGGAGCGCTTCTATGAGGGGGGGCAGCGTCACCGTTGTTCATGCCCGCGGCGGCCGACGGTATAGAGGTCCGGCAGACCCCGCAGGCCCTCCCTGTAGTCCATGCCGTAGCCGACGACGAAGCCCTCGCCGACGACGGCGCCGAGGTAGTGGATAGCCGCGTCGAGCGGCCCCGGCCCTGCCGGAGCGCGGCGCAGGAGGGCGCAGACCCTGATCGAGGCCGGTCTCTTGGCCTCCATGTGGCGCAGGAGCGCCGTGAGCGTAGCGCCGCGGTCTACGATGTCCTCCACGACGATCACGTGGCGGCCCTCCACCGCCAGCTCCGTGTCCTTGAGAATATGCACCTCGGAGGACGGTGTCCCGTCCCTGCCGTAAGAGCTCGTCCTTATGAAGTCCACCTCGTGGGGTATGGAGAGCGCCCGGCAGAGGTCGGCGAGGAAGACGAACGAGCCCTTCAGTATGCCGACGAGCACGGGTGTCGTCGCGCCGTAGTCGGCGGATATGCGCGATGCGAGCCGCCCGACGATCTCCCCTATCTCTTCACGGCTCTTAAGTAGGGTCAACCCCCCTTCCACGCCGCCCGGCGCCCACGGCCGCTCTCTATCTTCCATAGACAGAGCATATAACCTGCAACGGCCGGCTGTCAAGGGCCGCGGGGAGTCGAAAGTCTTTGAAGGGGGGCCGGGGGAAAGCGGCGCGGGGGGAGGGGAGGAGCGCGGGTATCGAGGGGGCCTGGGGGTGTCAGCCCTTGAAGGTCATCTTCAGGGGGCCGACCTCTATGACGTCGCCGTCGCTCAAGGGGTGTTCGGTGACCTTCCTGCCGTTGACCTTCACCGGGGCGAGCACGGCCTTCTTCAGCACCGTGAAGCGGTCCTTGCCCCGTATGATGACGGCGTGGCGTTTGGCCATGAGCATGCCGTCGACCCTGATGTCCGAGTCCTCGCCCTTTCCTATGGTGGTGATGCTGCCCAGGGGATGGACCGAGCCGTCGTTCATGTAAAGGGCCGCCGAGGGGACGAGGCTCTTCTTTTCGCTGCCGTCGGCATAGAAGGTCTGGCTCGCAAGGTCGGGGGCCTGCTCGGCCGTGCCGCTCTCTTCGGCGCTGCGCCTGGGCGAGCGGAACCTGAGCCTGAAGCCCACGATGTTGAGCTCGTCGCCGTCGCCGAGCTCCAGCGTGGTTATGCGCGAGCCATTGTGAAAGGTGCCGTTCGTGCTCGCCAGGTCTTCGGCCACGAAGCGGCCCTCGCAGTAGCGGATTACGGCGTGATGGCGCGAGACCATCCTGTCGCTCAGGTGTATCTCGTTGTCCGGGTCGCGCCCGATGCGAAGCTCCTCGACGAGCGGGAACTTGCCTATCTGCTCTCCGCCCTCGTCGTACAGCTCCACCCACGCATCGGGTGTGCCCTTGGTGTAGTGGGTGGCCACTCCCTCGTCGGGGAAGGGCTCGGAGTCCGGGGCGTGCACGACCTTGATATTGGTGTAGACCTTTATCTTGAACGGACGCTGCCGGCCCCTCTCGTAGCAGTAGAGGAGGAGCTTTTCGATGGTCGTCTCGCCGGCCCCGGGAAGGTGGACGAACGCGGCCTTGCCGCGGATGAAGATGGCGAAACCGAGGCCTTCGTCCGACTCCGTGACGACGATGATGTCCTTTGCCTGCTCCTCGATCTTCCTTACCAGGTCCTCCATGTTGACGGCGTCGGAAAGGGCCTCTTTCGCAGGCCTCTTGCCCAGGCGGACGAGCATGCACAGAAGGATCTTCTTGTCGGCCTTCACGGCCCGCAGGTCTACCCTTTCGACGGTCTTGCAGAAGGTGAAGAACTCCTTGATGGACGTCGTCTTGCCGCCCAGCGGACTCTCGACGGCCGCCGAGTAGGGCTTGCCGCCGATTATGAAGAGATAGCGCGTGGTCTCCTTGTGGGCGGCCGATACGTAGCCGTCGGAGATGATGGGCTCGACCTCGCGCCTGAAGAGGTCGTCAAGGTCGGCGAAGGGCACGGACCCTTTTTCAGTGACAAGCTCTGTAGCAGGCACCTGCATGGTAGCTCCTGGCCGTATCTTTCAACCGTATCGACTATATCACCAAATGAAGGGTTTTTAAAGAGGAATAAGCCGCCCGGCACGTCGTGGGCCGGAGCGGACCGCCTGAGGGAACCTTTTTGTAAAAGGGTCATGGACCCACGGTTCCCTCAGACTCCCTCCAAAAACTTTTAACGCCCTGGGGATCACCCCGATTTTGCCAAGCAAAATCAGGGTGATCCCCAGGGAATTAAAAGTCTTTGAAGGGGGTCTGGGGGAAACGTGGGCCTATGGCTCTTCTACAGAAAGTTTCCCCAGGTGCAATAAATCAGAGTTTCCCTAAAAACGGAGCATGACGACCGTTATATTGTCGTCGCCGCCCCGCTCGTTGGCCTTCTCGACGAGGTCGGCCACGGCGGTCTCCATGTCGTCGCCCCTCGCCGCCACGATGGAGGCGATCTCCTCGTCCTCGAGCATCGTGGTAAGGCCGTCGGAGCAGAGAAGCACGGTCTCGCCGGCCGCGGCCTCGCGGCTGCCCACGTCCACCTCCACGGGATTGCGCACGCCGAGGGCCCTGGTTATGATGTTTCGCTTCGGCGAATGGCGGGCCTGGCTCCGTGTGATGAGCCCGCGGGAGACCTGCTCCTCCACGAGGCTGTGGTCCACGGTGAGCTGCTCCACGCTCCCGCCGCTCAGCACGTATATGCGGCTGTCGCCCACGTTGACGAACGAGAAGGAGCCGCCCGTGAGGACAAGCCCCGTAATGGTCGTTCCCATGCCGCTGCACTGGGGCATGGTGGACGCAATCTCCCAGATGGCCTTGTTGGCGAGCTGCACGCCCTCGACGAGCAGTCTTTCCGGCGCCGCGCCCCTGTCGCCCGCCATGTCGAAGAGCCTTTCCACCACCTCCACGGCCGTCTTGCTCGCCACGTCGCCGCAGTTGTGGCCTCCCATGCCGTCGGCCACGAGAAAGAGCCCCAGGTCTTCCCTGCACAGGTAGGCGTCCTCGTTCTGGTCGCGTTTTCTTCCGATATCCGTGCCGTATGCGTATCGAACCTTCATATGCTCTTGATGCACGCAAGGGCGGCGGAGCTCATCTCGCCGGCCGTCTGGAACCTGCGGCGCCTGTCCTTTGCCAGCGCCCTGTCGATGAGCCGCTGGCAGCACTCCGGCAGCGACTGGTTGTAGCTTCTGAGCGGAGGGGGGTCGGACTTGGCTATGTTGTACATTATGCTCGTTATGTTGCCGCCCTTGAAGGGACGGTGGCCGGTGAGGAGCTCGTAGAGGACTATGCCCAGCGAGAAGATGTCGCTTCTGCCGTCGAGCTTGCGCCCCTCGACCTGCTCGGGCGACATGTAGCTCGGCGTGCCGAGCACCACGCCCGTCTTGGTCTGGGTGGAGGACTGGACGTGGGCGATGCCGAAGTCCATGACCTTTATGACGCCGTTCTTGGTGACCATGATGTTGGCCGGCTTTATGTCCCTGTGGACTATGCCCTTGGAGTGGGCGTAGTCGAGGGCGTCGGCGACCTTGGCCGCCACGGCAAGGGCCTCCTTGACGGGCAGGCGCTTGCCGCCCTTTATCCACTTGTCGAGCTCCCTGCCCTCGATGAGCTCCATGGCTATGTAGGCGAGCCCGCTGTCCTCGCCCACGTCGTAGATGGTGAGGATGTTGGGGTGCTGGAGCGTGCCGGCGCTCTGGGCCTCGCGGAAGAAGCGCTCCTTTATCTGGGGGATCATCTGCTCTTCCACGCCGTCGAAGTTTATGGTCTTTATGGCCATGTAACGGTTTATGACCGGGTCCCTCGCCCTGTAGACGACACCCATGGCGCCGCGGCCCACCTCCTCGATGAGTTCGTAGCGTCCGAGCGTGGGCCGCTCCATCCCCTCGGTTATGAGTCCCGTGTCGCCGGCGGCGCTGCGGGGCTCGGGCCGGGCGCCCGGACCGGTGATGATGTGCTTGAGCCGCTCCATCCTGGCGGCCACGTCCTTGTACGAGGCGTCGCCTATGTGCTCGAATACGTCGTACGCCTGGGGCCACATCCTCTTTTTCTCGAAGTCGAGGGCCAGGGTGTAAAGTATACCCTTCATTTCGTCGTCAACGGGCATGCGCTTGAATTTTTCGTAGGCCATCTCGAGCATGCCCTTGCTCTGGAAGGTGAGCCCTAACAGCTTGTTGGCCTCGCCGCTCTCCACCTCGGCCACCTGCTTGGCCTCCTCGGCGAACCAGAAGCGCCGCGAGGTGACGGCCAGGTAGTTGACGACCACGAGAAGCGCCGGGTGGGTGAGCTCGAGCCAGAGTCCGCGCAAGGCGAAGGCGTAGAAGACGGCGCCCACAAAGGCGGCCAGGAGCAGCAGCGCGGCCACGGCCCCTCCCTTTGCGGGAAGCCGTGAGAGCACCACCGTCGTTACGAGCCCCATCACCACTATGGCCGCCAGGCCCGCGGCCATGGCCCACCACGGCCGGGTGACGGTCCTGGCCCTTATGATGTTCTCCACCACCGTGGCCTCCCGCTCCACGCCCGAGTAGAGCGGCGCAAGCGGCGTGGGTCCGGCGTCGCCGAGCCCCACGTCGGTTATGCCCACGAGCACCACCTTGCCGCGG
The DNA here is from genome assembly GCA_011375175.1 of Deltaproteobacteria bacterium. Lineage (NCBI taxonomy): Bacteria > Pseudomonadati > Myxococcota > Myxococcia > Deltaproteobacteria bacterium. Next base: position 31,292 of record DRME01000062.1, read on the forward strand.
AAGGCGTCGGGGTTTATCTTGTTGTAGTAGAAGTCGAAGAAGGAGTAGACCGGAAAGGCGCCCTCGGCGTCGTAGTAGCTTACGAGCATGCCGAGGTTCGAGTCCACGGGGAGGACGGCCGGGCCGAGCTCGATGAACTCGCCCTCCGGGCCGCTGCCCATGCGGAGCGAGCCGGTGTCCATGCCCAGGTGTGCGAGGGCGACGGCGAGGGCGAAAGATGGGTAGTAGCGTCCCTGGAACTCTATGAAGAGCGGCTCCCAGCGGTCGACGCCGTCCTGGAAGCGTCCGGGGAAGCGGTTCAGGTGGCCCAGCGCCGCGGCGCCCGAGCCTATGGCGGGCACGGGGGGTAGGAGGTCCGAAGCCGAGAGCGGCTCCACGGGATAGTCGCCGCGGGGGATGAACCCGGCGGGCAGCGAGTTCCTCGTGATGAATCCCGGCGGAGCGGACTTTATGGCCGGTATCCTGCCCGACATGTCGAAGACGAAGGGGAGGACCACGTTGCCGGCCGCCTTGACCGCGCCGGCCAGACGGCTGTCGTTGTCGAGGTCGGCGGCCATGCGCTTCATGGCCTTTGAGAACCTCGCGCCCTTGGCCGTCTTGTGGAGGCCGAGCCTTGTGAACTGCTCGCGCAGCGCCCTCAGCGTTGCAAGCCCAGAGCTCTCCTCGGGCTCCGTGAAAAGGATGTCCAGCCCCACGACACTGGCGCCGGCGCCCTTGAGCTTCTGCACGGCCGCCGCTATGCGCGAGCGCGGCCACGGCCAGCGGCCGAGCTTTGCGATGCTCTCCTGGTCGATGGCCACGATGGCCACGGCCGGCTCGTCGAGCTCGCCGCCGAAGAGCCTCATGCGCAGATCATAGGTCTTGAGCTCCAGGACGTCGAGGAAACCGATGGGAGCCCTGTACAGATAGAGGAGACAGAATACGACGACGACGAGACCCCCTATGCTCCACTCCGTCCGTCCGCCCCTTTTCGTGCCGCCCTTGGCCATCTCGTTACGAATCCGCTTTGAGGGAGACTTCCCCGGAAAGACCCATGGACCGGCCGTCCCCACACAGGGGTTCAGGCCGGACCGTAAAGCTCCTCGAGTATGCGGTCGGCCCCGCGGGAGAGGAGTCTTTCGGCGAGAGTCGTGCCGAGGCTCTCGGCATCACAGGCCGGCCCCTCGACCGAGTCCCTGACGACCGTGGAGCCGTCGACCGAGGCCACCAGTCCCCTCAGCCTTAGCCTCTCCCCCTTCACCTCGCCGTATGCCGCTATGGGGACCTGGCACCCTCCTTCAAGGCGCGCAAGAAACGCCCGCTCGGCCCTCACGGCCCTGGACGTGTCGGCGTGGTCGAAGAAGGCGGTCAGATCGTTTATGTAGTCGTTGTCCACCGCCGTCTCTATGCCGAGGGCGCCCTGGCCTATGGCCGGAAGGCTCACCTCCACGTCGAGGTACTCGGTTATGCGCTCTCCCCAGCCCATGCGCCGAAGCCCCGCTCCGGCAAGTACGACGGCGTCGTACACGCCGTCGGCGGCCTTCCGCAGCCGCGTGTCTATGTTGCCGCGAAGCTCCCGGACCTCGAGGTCGCCTCTGCAGGCAAGAAGCTGGGCCTTGCGGCGAAGGCTCGAGGTGCCGACCGTGGCGCCCGGGGGGAGCTCCGAGAGGCGGCGGCCGGCGCGGCAGACGAGGGCGTCTCTCGGGTCCTCACGCTCGGTCACGGCCCGCAGGTGAAGCCCGTCGGGAAAGACGGTGGGCACGTCCTTCATCGAGTGGACCGCGAGGTCCACCCTGCCGTCGAGCAGCGCCTCCTCTATCTCCTTTACGAAGAGTCCCTTGCCGCCCACCCTGGCAAGCGGCACGTCCAGTATCTTGTCGCCCGTTGTCCTTATCCTCACGAGCTCGACATCGATGTCAGGATGGCGCCGCATGAGCTCCGTGCGCACCCAGTTGCTCTGCCAGAGGGCGAGCTTGCTGCCCCGCGTGCCTATTCTTATCGTCTTTTTCAATTTTTTCTTTAACCCCTTCCGCTGCCTGCGGGCCGGTCTTCAGCGCTTCCGGCCGCCGGCGCTCCTCAGCTCCTCTTCGCCCTCCTCCAGATCAAAGAGCCGCCTGGCCGCCTCGACGAAGAAGTCGCCCTCCACCGTGTGTGCCTCGCGCTTGAGGTGGGTGACGGGGGCGTGGAGTATCTTCTTGACTATGGCGGCGCTCATGGCGTCGAGGACCTTTTTCTGCTTGGCCGTGAGCCCGCCCATCGAGGCGAGGGCCTTTTCGAGCTCGGCCCGCCTTATCGACTCGAACCGCCTGTTGAGGGCTATGATGGTGGGCACCACGTCGAGCGACTTCACCCACCTGTAGAAGTTCCCGATCTCCTCGTCTATTATGGCCTCGGCCTCTCCCGCCTCCCTCGCCCGCTCGCGCAGGTTGGCCTCCACCACTCCCTGCAGGTCGTCTATGTCGTAGACATAGGCGTTGTCGATGTTGTTGACCAGGGGGTCTATGTTGCGGGGCACCGAGATGTCGATGAAGAACATGGGGCGCTGCTTGCGCTCGCGCATGACGCCCTCTATCTCTTCGGGTCTGATGATGAAGCTGCGGGCCCCGGTGCTGGCGATGACGATGTCCACCTCCTTGAGGTAGTGGGTGAACTCGCGGAACATGATGGCCTTGCCGCCGAAGCCGCGGGCCATCTCCACGGCCCGCGAATAGGTCCTGTTGGCCACGAAGATGCCGCTTACGCCGTCGGAGAGGAGGTGGCGGGCGGCGAGCTCGGCCATCTCGCCGGCGCCGACGAGCATGACCGACCTGCCGGCAAGCGAACCGAATATCTTCCGCGCAAGCTCCACGGCGGCGAAGCTTATGGAGACGGCCGAGGCGCCGATCCTCGTCTCCGTCCTTATGCGCTTGGCCACGGAAAAGGTCTTGTGGAAGAGCTTGTTCATCACAAGCCCCGCCGTCTTGCACCCCACGGCGTGACTGTAGGCCTCCTTGACCTGACCCAGTATCTGGGGCTCGCCCATGACCATGGAGTCGAGACTCGACGCCACCCGGAAGAGGTGACGCACGGCGTCCTCCCCCCTGTGCACGTAGAGATGGTCGTCGAGCTCCTCGATGGGTACGCCGTGGTAGTCCGATATGAAACCCTTTATCTGCCAGGCGCCCTTCTCCATGTCCCCAACGGCGGCGACAATCTCCACCCGGTTGCAGGTGGAGATTATGACCGCCTCGTTGAGACCGTAATGGTTGGTGAGCCTGCCCAAAGGCTCGGCTATGCCGTCCGCCGGAAAAGATACCTTTTCCCGTATCTCCACGGGCGAACTCCTGTGATTCAACCCGACTATTACAAGATTCATAATCCCGACGACCTCCCGACTCTCCTGGGGGAAACTTTCTGTAGAAAGTTTCCCCCAGACCCCCTTCAAAGACTTTTAATTCCCTGCGGTTCATCCCGATTTTGCAAGCAAAATCGGGATGAACCGCAGGGCGTTAAAA
>DRME01000063.1 GCA_011375175.1 Deltaproteobacteria bacterium
CCAAGCAAAACAGGGGGAAACCAAGTCGCATTAAAAGTTTTTGGAGGGAGTCTGAGGGAACCTTTTTACAAAAAGGTTCCCTCAGTGCAATAAATCAGAGTTTCCTTAGGTATTGTGTCCCCAAAATTCTTCAGGCCAGCATGAGCCGTTGCCCTTTAGCTTCTGGTACTGGGTCGCCGAATTCCTTCGCCGTATCGATCCATAGTTGGATCGCTTCGTTGACATTCTTAAGTGCGACTTCCTGCGTGTTGCCATGGGCGATACACCCAGGCAATTCAGGGACTTCAGCTATGAACACCTGGTCCTCTTGGCTCCAGTAGATAATGATCTCATACTTATGCATTATCCCTCCCCTCCTAATTGGTATTTCAAGATCACATGACGTACTTGACGGACCTGGTAAACCTTGGCCTTATCGTCATCACGCTGAAGGTTGACCTTCTCTTCCACTCCCTGTTTCCTGAAGATGTGATGGCTGCCACGTATGCGTTCAGCAAACCCTAAGTGTCGCAGCAACTGACATAGGTCATCAAAGCGGATATTGGCATCGGATCTGCCCCGGAGTATCCGCTCCAAGAGTTTGTCACACCGACCCATGATGATAGTTTACCACATGTTGACGGAATATCCCACGGCCTAACTTATTATTCTACCCAAAATCTCCCTTTGCCCCGTTCCCAAACAAAAAATACGCCCAAATAACAACCTCACAAGAAGTCAACGAAACTTGGCTTTCACCGTCCATAACACTGATATTCCATGCTTCTGGAGATTTGTTTTCTATATGTACAGCTAATGAAAACGGTTTAAGCGGATACCCCCCAGGGGGCGGGACTGTCAGGTGAATACTATCTGTACAGCTAATCTTCTTCCGAAACAAGGAGAAAGGCGTTAAGATGGGACGGTTGGGACGGAGCGGAGGCGAAGCCGTAGCGGAGTTCTAACCGTCCCATCTTAACGCCTTTCTCCTTGTTTCGGAAGAAGATTAGCTGTACACACTAAGAGACGGCTGCTTGAGTTTTTCGTCCTTGGCGTACCTGTCTACAGGATGCGGTTTCGTGTAAAGGCTTCCAGGGCGTCCGTTGAAAGATTCTTCCGTCTCATAAGGGCAGTGCTCGCTCTTGAGGAAGAGTGCAGAGAGCCCTTTGATTCACCACTCTTTATGCTTTCCGAATCGTAGTAAATATATTTACCGGACAAAAACTGAGAAATGTGTTCCGCTTGGCGCTGGGCTATGGTATTAGAGCTGATACCAACATAATTCACCCAGTAACAATTCCTAAGGAAGCTCTGATTTATTACAGTGGGGGAAACTTTCTGTAGAAAGTTTCCCTCAGGGTAATTAATCAGAGTTTCCCTAAAGAAGAAAGTCCATAGATATACACCGGGAGACCACGACCGTTCATCTTCAAACAGTGAGGTGCCACTAGAAAAGAATGGGTGAAGGTCGTAGGGACCAATAAATTCCAGATTCAATTTCCTATCCTTATGGGTCTAACGACCAAGCTGTGCGGCGCAAACGGAGTGCAGCGTAGTTTGCGTCCGAACGAGCGCCTTGTTAGCGATTATATATGTGTGCCAAGTCGCTTGGGCCAAAGTGCCATTTATCGGCTATCTCTTTGCCAACCACATCAGCATTGAAAACTTTAGAAGCTGGCTCAAATAAAGCTGAATAAGTGAACGAGAAATGCGCCATTATTACTACACCAACACCTAAAGCAAATTGTGATAATTCTTGTTGTTCTTTTATATCTTGAGCTTGCCCTACTTGCAAAGCACTGATGTAGCTTGAATGAGAATACCCACACAGATAGCTATAAATATTATTGAAGTATGTTTCATGGAAGCCGGCATCCACTCCAAGGCTTGACCACCCGTTACCAATCTTCCAATTTCCATCAAGCAGTTGTTTGCGTTGTTTATTAGTAAAATATTTTATGTATGGCGATGCCTCTATTTCTGACTGCAATTTGTATATTTGTTGCTTTTCTTGGCTTAGTTTTTCTTTGTGTTCTTCGATTGTAGTATGCATTTTTTGACGGTCTTTTAATCCGCCTAACACCCACGTTTTATGCCTGAATTTTGATAACTCTTTATCACTTTGGCCATAGATATAGAAAAATACAAGATATGTTTCAAGGGCAGCTCTTGCAATCACTTTAATTGACGCATGATCAATGAACCATATTACAGGTTTTCCATCATGCTCTACTGTGGCACCACCTGAGCATGTTTGCATTGAAATAAGATGCCTGAGTAATTTTATTGATAATGTTTGCGCATCATTTAGCCATGCGTCCTCATTACAGATTTTCTGTCCCGCCGGAGAACCAACAAGACGTATCATCAGATCCAGTAATATTTGATAGTCTTTGCTGTAGGTCATTTTTATTCGCTAACTTATTATTCTACCCAAAATCTCCCTCTGCCCTCGTTCCCAAACAAAAGCACGCCAAAATTATACAACAACCTCACAAGAAGTCAACGAAACACGGCTTTCACCGTCCATAACACTGGTATTCCATGCTTCTGGAGACTTGTTTTCTATATAAGCCTGCAATTTGGATATTCGGGTCTCCTGGCGGCCGCTTGGCCACGGCCAGCCCGCGGGTGGCCGATGTGGTGTAATCTCGTATGTTTTGCTTTCAGCCCATGGCTCCCTCATTGGATTACGAAAGGACCGGCGCCGGGGAGCCGTCTTACAGCCTTGATGCTTCATCCCGCTCATCGACTCTTTTGCCCCCGTCCCCCCAGCTCCCCTCGCCGAAGAGCTCCTTGTGTCTGGCCAGGTAGTAGACGATGGCCGAGTTTATGAGCAGCACCGCAAGCTTCAGGAGCGTCGGTCTTCGCACGAGCTCGTAGAGCTCGTAGGGTATGAAGGCTCCGGTGGCCGCGACGGTGAGCCATTCGGCCCAGCGCCGACGCAGATGGAGCCCCCAGGCCTCGATGACGTTGAGAGAGCCGATGACGAGCACCGCCGCCGAGACGGCCATTATCGTGCCGTTTCCGAGCTTGGCGGCCTCCTCTATGAGGTAGGCCGCCACGGGACCGTCGATGTCGAGGTAGAGGGCCCTGGCCGCCGTGGTGGCGACGGCCCCGAGGTCGCGGTCCATGAGTTCGAGGAGAAGGACCGAGCCTATTATCTCGGCCGAGCCGAGTATGGACTTGTACAGGATTATGAGCTTGAGATAGGGTTGTCTCGGGGGTTTCATTGGGCGGGGTGGAAGGGGGGTCTGACGCTCACCCCCCGCTCTCTGAGGTAGTGCTTTACCTCCTCCATCGTGAACTCGCCGAAGTGGAAGATCGAGGCAGCGAGGGCCGCGTCGGCCCGTCCCGCGGTGAGGGCCTCGTAGATATGAGCGAGAGCGCCAGCGCCTCCCGAGGCTATGACGGGGACGCCCACCCTGTCGGCCACGGCCCTGGTGAGCTCTATGTCGTAGCCGTCCTTCGTGCCGTCGCGGTCCATGCTCGTAAGCAGTATCTCGCCTGCGCCGAGCTCCTCTACCCTTGCGGCCCACTCGACGGCGTCGAGCCCCGTCGGCCTGCGGCCGCCGTGGGTGTAGACCTCCCACGCCGGCGCCGTACCTTGCGGCGCCGGCCTTCGCTTGGCGTCCACGGCCACGACGATGCACTGGCTCCCGAAGCGCTCCGAGGCCCGGCGCACGAGGTCCGGGTCGCGCACGGCGGCCGTGTTGATCGACACCTTGTCGGCTCCGGCAAGCAGTATCTCGCGCATGTCCTCGAGCGTTGAGACGCCGCCGCCCACCGTCAGGGGCATGAAGACTTCCGAGGCCGTGCGCTCCACCACGTCCACTATGGTCTTTCGCGCCTCGTGGGAGGCCGTTATGTCGAGAAAGACGAGCTCGTCGGCGCCCTGGCCCTCGTAGGCCACGGCGCACTCCACCGGGTCGCCGGCGTCACGGAGGTCCACGAAGCTCACCCCCTTCACCACCCGGCCGTCCTTCACGTCGAGGCACGGTATTATGCGCTTTGCGAACATGGCTTCAGCCCCGGGCCGCCGCGGCCACGGCGTCGGCGAGCCTCACGTCGCCCGTGTAGAGGGCCTTCCCTATTATTATACCCTCGACGCCGACGCCGCGGTAGCTCTCGATGTCGGCGAGCGACGAGATGCCGCCCGATGCCACGACCGGTATGTCCACGGCCTCGACGATGCCGCGCGTGGCCTCCACGTTGGGCCCGCCGAGCATGCCGTCGCGCGCGATGTCGGTATAGATGATGCAGGCCGCGCCGGCGCCGTCGAGCCGGCGGGCGAGCTCGACGGCGCTCGTCCCGGTCACCTCGACCCACCCCTTCACGGCCACGCGCCCGTCCTTTGCGTCGATGCCCACGGCTATGCGGCCAGGATGCGCCCTTGCAAGCTCCTCGACGAAGCCGGGACGCTCGAGCGCCGCCGTGCCGATGATGATGCGCCCTACGCCGTCCAGCGAGAGGTAACGTTCGGCCGCGGCCCGGTCCCGTATCCCCCCGCCCACCTGCACGGGTATGTCCACGGCCTTCACTATGGCCTCTATGGTCTCGAAATTCCTCGCCCCGCCCTCGACGGCGCCGTCGAGGTCCACGATGTGGAGCATGGCGCCGCCCTCGCGCCGCCAGCGCAGGGCCACCTCCACGGGGTCGTCGGAGTAGACCGTCTCGGCGTCCATGCGACCCTGCACGAGCCTGACGCACCTGCCGCCCTTTATGTCTATGGCCGGATATATCTTCATCTCCCGAGGGCTCTCCTTGCTTGTTTGTTGACGGGAGTCTTTCGGCGGAAAGTTTCCCCACCAGACCCCTTCAAAGATTTTCAGTCCCGGCTGAGGAGAGGACTCACCCCATGCGGCTGAAGTTTTCGAGCACCCGCAGTCCCGCCTGCTGGCTCTTTTCGGGGTGGAACTGGCAGGCCGTTATGTTGTCCCGCGCAACGGCGCTGACGAACCTCACGCCGTAGTCGGTGGTGGCGAGGGTTATGTCCGGCTCGTCGGGCACGCAGTAGTAGGAGTGGACGAAGTAGAAGTACGTGCCGTCCGGTATGCCTTCGAGAAGGGGGTTCTCCCTGACCTTGCTGATGTCGTTCCAGCCCATGTGGGGGACCTTGAGTTCCGTCGAGTCCTCCATGAGGGGCGAGGGGAAGCGCGTGACCCGTCCCTTGAAGAGGCCCAGTCCCTTGTGGCGGCCGAATTCGAGGCTCTCCTCGAAGAGGAGCTGGAGCCCGAGGCATATGCCGAGAAAGGGCTTGCCCGACTCGATGGCGCGCAGCAGGGGGTCGATGAGGCCGTACTCGTCGAGCTTTCTCATGCAGTCGCGGAAGGCCCCCACGCCGGGGAGCACCAGGTGGCTCGCCTCGGCCATGACCCTGGGGTCCCTGGTTATGCGCGCCTGGGCGCCCACGCGCTCAAGGCCCTTGGCCACGCTCCGCAGGTTGCCCATGCTGTAGTCGATTACGGCTATCACCTCAGAGCTTCCCCTTGGTGCTGAGTACGCCCTCGATGCCGGGGTCGATGGAGGCGGCGGCGCGCAGCGCCCTGGCGAGGGCCTTGAAGACGGCCTCCACGCAGTGGTGGAGGTCGCGGCCGTACCAGAGCCGCACGTGGAGGTCTATGCCGGCCCTGTTGGAGAGGGCCTTGAGGAACTCTTCGACGAGGCTCAGGTCGAAGCCGCCGCGAAGCGAGCGCGTGGAGACGGACTCGGGCGCGTCGTAGACGAGGTTGGGCCTGCCGCTTAAGTCGAGCACCACCGTCGCCATGGCGTCCATCATGGGCACGTGGGCCGTCCCGTAGCGGGCGATGCCGGCCTTGTCGCCGAGGGCGCAGGCGAGCGCCTCGCCAAGGCACAGACCCACGTCCTCGACGGTGTGGTGGTAGTCCACCTCTATGTCGCCGCTTGCGCGCACCGTGAGGTCGAAGAGTCCGTGGCGGGCAAGGAGCGTGAGCATGTGGTCGAAGAAGGGTATGCCCGTCCCGATCTCGCCGCCGCCGCGGCCGTCTATGCGCAGTTCCACCGAGATGTCGGTCTCCGCGGTCCTGCGCTCCACCATGCCCGTTCTCTTCTTCAATACTCTTCTCCCCGCGGCAGAAGGCCGCTTCGTTGCAGGGATCCTTTGCCGGCGGCCGGCCGCCGGAGTCCGTTCTCAGGGTTTTTCAAGCCTCACCGTAACGCTGCGGCCGTGAGCGTCGAGGCCCTCTAATGCGGCAAAACGCTCTATGGAGGGACCGAGCCGCTCGAGGGCGGCCTGCGAAAAGGAGAGGACGCTTGAGCGTTTGACGAAGTCGTCGACGCCGAGGGGCGAGGAAAAACGCGCCGTGCCGCCGGTGGGCAGCGTGTGGTTCGGTCCGGCCAGGTAGTCGCCCGCCGCCTCCGGTGTCGTGCGGCCGAGGAAGACGGCGCCTGCGTTGCGTATCCTTCCGAGCAGGGCCCAGGGGTCGTCGACGAAGAGCTCGAGGTGCTCCGGGGCGATGCGGTTCGATATCTCCGCCGCCTCCTCGAGACTTGCGGCGACGATGACGACGCCGTAGCGCTCGATGGAGCTTGCGGCTATATCCTTGCGGCGCAGTTTTGCAAGCCCCCTCTTTACGGCGGCCGCCACCCGGCGGGCCGTCCTCTCCGACGTGGTGACGAGGATGCTCGAGGCCAGTTCGTCGTGCTCGGCCTGGCCGAGGAGATCGGCGGCGATCCATCGGGGGTCGCCGGTGCCGTCGTTTATGACCAGTATCTCGCTCGGACCGGCCACCATGTCGATGTCCACGGCGCCGAAGACGAGGCGCTTGGCCGTGGCCACGTAGATGTTGCCGGGCCCTACTATCTTGTCCACGGCGGCTATCGTCTCCGTGCCGAAGGCCATGGCCGCCACGGCCTGCGCCCCGCCTATGCGGTAGACCTCGTCCACGCCCGCAACGGCGGCGGCGGCGAGCACATAGGGGTTTATGTCCGATCCCGCGGCCGGTGTGGTCATGACGAGGCTCCCGACACCGGCGACACGGGCTGGCACGGCGTTCATGAGGACGGTCGATGGGTAGGCCGCCTTGCCGCCCGGCACGTAGAGGCCCGCCCGGGCGATGGGGGTCACCCTCTGGCCGAGCACCGTGCCGTCCTCCTCGGTCACGAACCACGAATTGCCGCGCTGGCGGGCGTGGAAGCGCTCGATACGCTCGGCCGCAAGTTCGAGGAGTCTTACGTCACCGCGCGGGATGCCCTTCAACGCCCCGTTCATCTCCCGGCGGCTCACCCTCATGGCCGACCGCTTCATGGCGACGCCGTCGAACCGGGCCGTGTAGTCGAGGACGGCCCGGTCGCCCCGGGCCTTTACGTCGTCGATTATCTCCCTTACCGCCGCCTCTACGCGCGAGGTGTCGGCCTCGCCGCGGCGCCGTATTTCTTCAAGGGCGGCGGAGAAGTCGCTGTCCGTGGTCCTTATGATCTTCATGTGCCGTTATGGAAGTTCTGATTAAGGAAACTCTGATTAATTACCCTGGGGGAAACTTTCTGTAGAAAGTTTCCCCCAGACCCCCTTCAAAGACCTTTAATTCCCTGCGGATCATCCCGATTTTGCTTGCAAAATCGGGATGATCCGCAGGGCGTTAAAAGTTTTTGGAGGGAGTCTGAGGGAACCTTTTTACAAAAAGGTTCCCTCAGTGCAATAAATCAGAGCTTCCTTATTTTATAGAAGAACCATGCGGCGTTCAAGAGGTTTGTCCCCCTGCGGCCGGGAGAAGGGGGGGATTGGCGGGGCATGGCGGGAAGGAGGCCCCTTGCGCCGGGCCGGGGGTCGCCCTGTGCGCGACGGCGGCGCTCACCTCGTCGTCGGGGCAGCGGCGCCGACGGCGGGTCAGTATCCGGGGCGGACCTTCCTGCGCGCGAGCGCGGCCGAGACAAGGCCAGCCGCGAGGACGAGCAGCGACGGCGGTTCGACGATCTTGGCCACCGAGCCCCAGTTCATCTCGTCGATGCCGAAGGCCGAGTGTGTGGGGGCGTTGATGACCACCTTGCTGAAGGAGGCGGTGGGATGGGTGTTCACGAAGCCGACGAAGCGGTAGCGCCTGTTGGCCGTCCCCTGGCCCGTCACCTGCTGGACGGTGCCGTCGGTGAAGTGGACGTAATAGGTGACCGGGTCTCCGTGGTCGATGTCGAATATCCAGAAGCCGAGGTAGTCGGCTCCGCCGGGACCGAAATAGACGGTCGAGTTGTTGGTCTGGTTGCCCCGCCACGACAGTATGCCGATGGCCGCCGCCCCTCCGAGCTGGCCGTAAACGCCCCTGAGCGCCTTGGCAGGGTAGTTGCGGTTTGGGCCTGCGTTGCTGAAGGTGACGCCGCCTCCGAAGACGGCCGTGGGCACCTCCACCACATCGAAGAGCTTGCCGCTGTACCAGGGCGTCCCGTCCCAGGCGTAGCCCTCCCAGTTCTGGTAGTAGTCCGGGGACTCGCCAACCGCCGCGAGCCAGGCGTTGCGGGTGGCGAGGTTGGCCGGGTCGTTCCAGGCGGAGTAGCCGTACTTGGACGGCGAGTCGAAGAAGGTGAAGCTCAGGGCATGAACATCGATGGCCGCTGCCAGCACGAGCCCGAGGGCCGCCAGGACCCGGGCAGCGGCCGATATCCCGCCGGATAGTCCGCTCGGGGAAACCCTGCAGCCGCAACGCCTCCCCTCCGCCGCCTCAAAGCCGGCAAGCCCAGCCTCACGTAGCCATGCCCTTCGTTCCATCCCGGCACCTCTCGTAGTTGGATACGTTGATTACCCTGGGGGAAACTTTCTGTAGAAAGGTTCCCCCAGACCCCCTTCAAAGACTTTCGATACGAGTTGGTTTCCCCCTGTTTTGCTTGGCAAAACAGGGGGAAACCAACTCGCGTCAAAAGTTTTTGGAGGGAGTCTGAGGGAACCTTTTTACAAAAAGGTTCCCTCAGTGCAATAAACCAGAACTTCCTTAGCATTATACTACATTTCTTTCGGATATTGGCGAAAATTTTCGGGCGAACAAGAAATTTGTCTGGGGGCGGGGAAGCTCCTTTCCTTGGGCCGGTCCGTGGATCCGGCGCTGCTCGAAGAGCAAGTAAAGAGACCGTCAGGCGCGGTCGACCGCCCCGGCCAGCCGCTCCACGAACTCCCGTATGCGCCGGGGCTTGGTCTTCAGGCTCGCCCTGTTGCAGACGAGCCGCGAGGTGACCTCCATTATCTCCTCCACCTCCACGAGACCGTTCTTTCGCAGCGTTTCGCCCGTCTGCACGAGGTCCACGATGCGCTCGGAGAGGCCGAGAAGCGGCGCGAGCTCGATGGAGCCGTAGAGCTTTATTATGTCGACCTGGATGCCGCGGGCGAGGAAATGCCCGAGCGTTATGTTGGGAAACTTGGTGGCCACCCTTATGTGGGTCCAGTGCATGGGGTTGTCGCGGCCCGAGAGCTCCGCCGGCTCGGCCACCACCATGCGGCAGTAGCCTATGCGAAGGTCCAGCGGCTCGTAGAGGTCCTTGTCCTGCTCGGTGAGCACGTCGCCGCCGGCTATGCCGAGGTCCGCCGCGCCGTGCTCCACGTAGGTCGGCACGTCCTGGCCGCGCACTATCATGAAACGGAGCCCCTCGCCGGGATACTCGTGGATGAGGCGGCGCTGATCGCTCACCGCCCCGCTCACGTCCACGCCGGCGCGCCTGAAGAGCCCGGCCGCCTCCTTCAGTATCCGCCCCTTGGGAAGCGCTATGGTCAAGTACCGCCCGTCGTTCTTTTTCATGATTTTTTTGGGGGGGACCCTTTTAGGGAAGCTCTGATTGATTACTCTGGGGGAAACTTTCTGTAGAAAGTTTCCCCCAGACCCCCTTCAAAGACTTTCGATACGAGTTGGTTTCCCCCTGTTTTGCCTGGCAAAACAGGGGGAAACCAACTCGCGTCAAAAGTTTTTGGAGGGAGTCTGAGGGAACCGGGGGTCTGTGACCCTTTTACAAAAAGGTTCCCTCAGTGCAATAAATCAGAGTTTCCTTAGAAAAAACTCCCTCAATTCACACCCCGACTTTCACGGCGGCTGGGACTCGCTTGATTGCGGCCCCTAGGCCCCTGAGTTTTTCTTCTATGTGTTCGTATCCGCGGTCGAGGTGGTAGATCCGCGATATCTCGGTCCTGCCGTCGGCCACCAGTCCCGCGAGCACGAGCGAGGCGCTGGCGCGCAGGTCCGTGGCCATGAGCTCCGCTCCGCCCAGGCGCGCCACTCCGCGCACTATGGCGTTTCTGCCCTCCACCCTGATGTCGGCCCCCATGCGCCGCAGCTCGCTTACGTGCATGAAGCGGTTTTCGAAGACGTTTTCCGTCACCACGCTCAGGCCGCTCGATACGGAGAGCATGGCCATCATCTGTGCCTGCATGTCGGTGGGGAAGCCCGGGTAGGGGTGGGTCCTTATATCGACGCCCCGGATCGGACGGGTCCCCACCACCCGCACGCCCTCTTCCTCGGCGGTGATCCTTGCTCCGGCCTCCGTGAGTTTCGTGCGCAGGGCGTCGAGGTGCTCGATGGGGCAGTCCCTCACCAGCACGTTGCCCCGCGTCATGGCGGCGGCCACCATGAAGGTGCCGGCCTCTATCCTGTCGGGCCGGACGCGGTGGCTCACGGGCCGCAGCCGCTCCACGCCCTCTACGGTGACGACGTCGGTGCCCGCGCCCTCGATGCTTGCGCCCATGGCGCGGAGGACCGAGGCCAGCTCGCTCACCTCGGGCTCCATGGCGGCGTTCTCTATCTTGGTGACGCCCCGGGCGTGCACGGCCGCGAGCATGAGGTTCTCCGTGCCCGTGACGGTCGGCGTGTCGAGACAGATGGTCGCTCCCCTGAGCCCGTCCGCCTCGACCACCACGTAGCCGTGGTCCATGGTGATGTCGGCGCCCATGAGCCTTAAGCCCTTGAGGTGCAGGTCTATGGGACGCGCTCCTATGGCGCATCCGCCGGGCAGGCTCACCCTCGCGCGCCGAAGCCTTGAGACCAGGGGGCCGAGCACGAGCACCGAGGCCCTCATGGTCTTCACCATCTCGTAGGGGGCCTCGGGGTTTTCGATCCTCCTGGTGCGAAGCCGCAGCGCGCCAGGAGGGCCGCTCTCGTCGATCTCGACGCCTATGTGGGAGAGGAGGGTCTTGAAGGTGTCGATGTCGCGCAGTCGCGGCACGTTGCGCAGCTCCATCCAGTCGTCGACGAGAAGGGAAGCGGCCATGAGCGGCAGGGCCGCGTTCTTGGCGCCGCTCACCTTCACCTCTCCCACGAGCCTCTCTCCCCCCTCTATGACGATCCTGTCCATGGGCCGCCTCAACCCTCGCCCGCCCCCTTGAGGGCCTCGGTCCGGTAGTAGGTTATGAGCGCGTCGGTTATCTCCGTGAGGTCGCCTTCCATGATCTCCGAGAGCCTGTGGAGGGTGAGCCCGATGCGGTGGTCGGTGACGCGGTTTTGCGGGAAGTTGTAGGTCCTGATCTTCTCGCTGCGCTCGCCGGTGCCGACCTGGGCCTTGCGCTGCGACGCGATCTCCGCCTGCTGCTCGCGGATCTTCCTGTCGAGCAGCCTGCTCATGAGTATCTTCATCGCCTTCTGGCGGTTCTTGTGCTGGCTCTTCTCGTCCTGGCAGCTCACGACCAGTCCCGTGGGCAGGTGTGTTATGCGCACCGCCGTCTCCACCTTGTTGACGTTCTGGCCGCCGTGGCCTCCCGCCCTGAAGGTGTCTATGCGCAGTTCGTCGTCCTTTATGTCTACCTCCACCTCTTCGGCCTCGGGCATGACGGCCACGGTGACGGTCGATGTGTGCCTGCGTCCCGAGGCCTCGGTCTCGGGCACGCGCTGGACGCGGTGGACGCCGCTCTCGTACTTGAGGCGCGAGTAGGCGCCGCGGCCCTTGACCATGGCGACCACCTCCTTGAGGCCGTTCAGCCCCGTGGGATTCGAGCTCATCACCTCCACCTTCCAGCCCTTCGTCTCGGCGTAGCGGCAGTACATCCTGAAGAGTTCGGCGGCGAAGAGCGCCGACTCCTCGCCGCCGGCGCCGGCCCTTATCTCGAGGATGACGTTCTTTTCGTCGTTGGGGTCCCTGGGCAGCAAGAGCAGCTTGAGCGTCCTTTCAAGCTCGTCCCGGCGCCGCTGGAGCGCGGCGAGCTCCTCCTTTGCAAGCTCCCGCAGCTCCTCGTCGCCCTCCTCCAGTATCTCGCGGTTGCCGGCGATCTCCTCGTCCACGCGCCTGAGCTCCCGGTAGGTCTCGACCGTCTCCTCCATGGCCGCCCTCTCCCTGGCGTACTCGCTGTAGAGCTCCGTGCGGCCTATGACACCGGGGTCGGCGAGCAGGCGTCCGAGCTCCTCGTAGCGCTTCTCTATGTCGCTGAGACGTTCGATGAACATTGTCGGATTGCGGGGAAAACCCCGATGGACTTTCCGGCGGGGTTTCTGGGGACCGGGGTGAGCTCGGGTCGGCTACGGGCGGTCTTCCCCCAGGGACCTGAATTTCCGTCTTATCTCGTCGGGCCTGCCGCAGCTCATGGCGCCCTCGCTGCAGGGGCCGCGCACGCAGGCCGGGCCCGCGTCGGCGAAGACCGTGGGCGCCAGTTCCTTTACGAGGGAGAGCATGGCGGTCGCCATGCGCCGGATCTCCCACTGGGCCCGCTCGCAGCAGCGCAGCCTGAAGAAGTGAAGCAGCTCGCGGGCGTTCATGGTGACTATGATCTTGGTGCAGGCCGCGTTGGGCAGCAGGTATCGGGCGTCCTCGGCCGGCACCCCGGCGTCGACGAGCTCGCCGTAGAGGGAGTAGAGGGCTGTCACGGCCCCGTCAAAACGCCTTTTGAGATCGCTTCGGGAGGCTATGGAATCGGGCGTGACGTACTCCGCGTCGCCTCCGGCCCTCACGTAACGCTGGCTCTGCTGCGAGTAGGAGGCGAGCCTGTGACGCACGAGCTGGTGGGACGTGGCCCTCGATATGCCTTCTATGCCGAAGGTGAAGCTCGCGTGCTCGAGGACCGAGTGGTGCCCCATGGCCACGATCCCCTCGATGAAGCGACCCGTCTCCTCCCCCGCGAGGCGCTCCTCCAGACCGCCGATGTCGCTGTCCGAATAGCAGAGCTTGGCGGCCAGCGCGATGGTCTTCTCCGGGTCGGGAGTGGACTTGAGAAGCCTTACGTTCATGCCGGCCGCCCGGTGTTACGACTTGCGGTAGTCGCCGTACTTGCGCTTGAACTTCTCGACACGGCCGGCCGTGTCCACGAGCCTCTGTTTGCCCGTGTAGAAGGGGTGGCAGCTTGAGCATATCTCGACGGCGATGTCCTGCTTCGTAGACCTCGTTACGATCTCGGTGCCGCAGGCGCAGTGGATCTTCGTCTCCCTGTACTCGGGATGGATGCCTTCCTTCATCTCCGTGAAACCTCCGTTGAAATTTAAGGAACTCTGATTTATTGCACTGGGGGAAACTTTCTGTAGAAAGTTTCCCCCAGACCCCCTTCAAAGACTTTAAATACGAGTTGGTTTCCCCCTGTTTTGCCTGGCAAAACAGGGGGAAACCAACTCGCGTTAAAAGTTTTTGGAGGGAGTCTGAGGGAACCGTGGGTCTGTGACCCTTTTACAAAAAGGTTCCATCGGCAAGTATTGAATAATAACAAGCGCCGGAGGCGGTTGCAAGGATTTCTTTTGATCCGCCCCGGGTCCCCTTCGGCCTAAGTCCTTGACAAGGCCCGCCGCCGCCTGCTAATATTTCCCGATACATTCGGGCGGCGAAGGCCCTTAGGGGCGCCGCCGGTGTCTTTCGTCTGGACGGACCCCTTCTGCGCCGGCTCCGCGTCCGGCCGGCATATCTCCGGCGCAGGGAGACTACCGCTCACCTCATGAAGATACGGCACACGATAGACCTCATTTTCGTCCTCACGCACAAGGAGATGAAGATACGCTACAAGAGCAGCGTCTTCGGCTATGTCTGGTCCATCGCCCAGCCCCTGGCCTTCGCCTTCGTCTTCTACGTGGCCTTCAAGATAGTGATGCGCATCGACATGGAGGACTACGCCCTCTTCCTCATCGCCGGGCTCTTTCCGTGGCAGTGGTTCAACAACTCGGTCACGGCGGCGCCAATGGTCTTTCTCGGCAACGCATCCATAATAAAGAAGGTCAACTTTCCGCGCAATGTCACTATTCTTGCTACGGTTTTGCAGGACATGATACACTTTGTGCTCTCCATACCGGTGCTCGTTCTCTTCATCTATATCTACGGGCACAGCCCGGCGTACCTGGCCTGGCTCTACGGGATACCGCTTCTGCTGGCCGTGCAGCTTCTCATGGTCTACGGCGTTGCCGTGCTCATCGCGTCGATAAACCTCTTCTTCCGCGACCTCGAGAGACTTACCATCATATTGATGACCTTCATGTTCTACTTTACGCCCGTGCTCTACTCGGTGGAGATGATCCCGCGGGAGTATCTCCACCTTGTGAACCTCAACCCTGTGGCCCCGCTCATGATAAGCTGGCGCGAGCTCATCCTCCACGGCGCCCTCGACCCGGCCTCGTTCTTCATAAGCCTCGGCTACGCCGTGCTCTTCTTCCTCATAGGCCACGGCGTCTACCGCAGCCTCGCCTGGAGATTCGCGGAGGTGCTGTGAGCGAGGCCGTAATCGTCTTCGACGACGTCTGCAAGAGCTATCCCCTTTACCACCACATCACGGGGGGGCTCAAGCGTTTCCTCTTCAGCCTGCCCTCCAGTCTTTCGCAGTTGAAGAAGACCCGCTACGAGGCGCTGCGCCACATAAGCTTCGAGGTGGCCCGCGGCGAGTCCTTCGGCATAATAGGGCGCAACGGAGCGGGCAAGAGCACGACCCTGGGGCTCATAGCCGGCGTGCTCAGGCCGACGAGCGGCACGGTGACCGTAAGGCTTCGCACCTCCCCCATGCTCGAGCTCGGCGCGGGCTTCCATCCCGAACTCACCGGCATCGAGAACATCGTGCTCAACGGGGTCCTCCTCGGGATGACCAGGGCGGCCGTCATGGAGAAGATGGAGGAGATAATCGAGTTCTCCGAGCTCGGCGAGTTCATCGACCAGCCCATACGGGTCTATTCCAGCGGCATGCTCGCAAAGCTCGGCTTCTCGGTCATAGCACACCTGGACCCGGAGATACTCTTGATAGACGAGATACTGGCCGTGGGGGACGTGAACTTCCAGAAAAAGTGCATCGACAAGATGTCGCAGTTCAGGCAAAAGGGTGTTACAATGTTTTTCGTCTCCCACTCCATGGCCGACGTGGAGAAAATATGCGACCGCGTACTGTGGCTCGAAGAGCGGACCATGCGCATGATCGGCCCGGCCGGCGAAGTGACCCGCGCCTACACCGAGTACTTCAACGCAGGTGAAGATGAGAAGAAAGAGGCTTGACATCGGCATAGTCATACCGGAACTCGCCAAGTACGGGGGGGCCGAGCGTCTGCTCATCGAGTGCGTAAGGAGGTGGCAGACGTGCCACGACATCACCATCTACGCCACCAGGTTCGACCGCGACATCCTGCGCGAGCACGGCGTAAGGCGCAGCGTGGAGCTCGTGCGCATCTCGCCCTACTACGAGGGGCCCCACTCCATACTCCTCAACTGCGTGCTCTTGCCCAAGATATGGGAGCAGGAGATAGGCGTCCACGACATCTACCATACCCACCTGTGGTCGACCCATCTCCTCGACCTCCATCCCTCGGTCTGGTATCCCCACGAGCCGCTGCGCATACTCCACGACCTGCGCTACAACCAGTCCATGGAGGGGCTCGTCAACAACCTGGTGCGCAACATCCACATCTACCCCAAGTACAACTACGACAAGGTGACCGACGTCCTCTTCGAGGCCTACCTCAACTCCATGGACGCCTACGACAAGCTCGGAAAGCCCGACAGGATAGTGGCCAACAGCCGCTACACGGCGTCGTACCTCGAGGAGGTCTACCAGAGGAAGGTCGACGACGTCGTGTATCCGGGCGTCAACGTCGACGACTTCATATACACGCCTCCCGAAGAGAACATCGTCCTCACCATAGGCCAGCTCTGGCCCCACAAGAGGATAAGGCTCATCATAGAGGCCGTCAAGCACGTGGAGGACGTGCAGCTCTATGTCGTGGGCAACGGTCCCGACGCGGCGAAGCTGAAGAAGACGGCCCGCAGCCTCGGTGTCTCGGACCGGGTCTTCTTCCTTCACGGCCTTACGAACCTGGAGGTGCAGATACTCTTCTCGCGGTGCATGGCCGTCGTCTTCACGCCCATCAAGGAGCCCTTCGGCATAGTGCCGCTCGAGGCCATGGCCGCGGGCAAGCCCCTCATCGGTGTGAACGAGGGCGGCTTCACCGAGGTCGTGGACGACAGTTGCGCCTTTCTCGTGCCTCCGCAGCCGCTGGCCATAGCCGAGAGGATCCGATACCTGCGCGACAACAAGGACGTGGCCGCGAAGATGGGCCTTGCGGGGCTTGAGAAGGTCAGGGCCTACAACTGGGACCGCACGGCCGAGGAGCTCATCGCCATAATAGAGGACACCCATGCCCGGTGGGAGAAGAGCCACAGGAAGCGGGCCTCCCGCAGGGGAGGAGACCGGACGCTCTTCGGCGCCCAGTACTACTGCTGGTACGGCGACGGCGTGGGGTCGGCCCACTGGAACGACAATCTCCAGTTCGGGGGGGTGACGGACATGCCCGAACTGGGCTACTACGCCTCGTCCCACGGCACCGTCATAGAAGAGCACCTGAGGACCCTCGAGGCAGCGGGCCTGGACTTCCTCATCCTCAACCTCCACCTCGACTCCGACGGCGTCAACGCATACGAGCTCGCCGTCATCGAAAACATCTTCAGCGTGGCCGAAGAGATCGGCTCGAAGCTGCGCCTGGCCGTGCAGCTCTGTTTCTACGACGCCAGGAAAAAGGACGCCGTGACGGTCCTCAAGCTCATCGGCAAGGTGCTCTCCCGCAGGGAGCACTACCTGCGCATGAGCGGCAAGCCCGTGCTCTTCTTCTTCTGGACGGGCGTGCTCGACGGCAACAAGTCCTTCATCTCCACGGTGGACGAGTACACGGAAGGGTTCATCCGCGTGGCCACATCCCTGCGGATGTATTCGAGGAAGACGGAGCACAAGAAGACCTTCGGCCTCTTCGACGGCTTTACGCTCTTTTCGCCCCTTGAGATGTGCGCGCCCGAGAAGTGGACGAAGCTGTGGCAGGAGGCCTACGACAACTGCGACGCCGGGGCCATGGGACTTCAGATCATCACCGTCTCTCCAGGCTACGACGATTCGCACCTCAAGGACCCCCAGCGCCAGGGCAACATCTACAGGACCGTGGACCGCGACGGCGGGGCGACCTACCGGAAGATGCTCGACTTCACGCTCTCGCAGCAGAGGCGTCCCCACATGGTGGTGGTCTCCACCTTCAACGAGTACCATGAGAACACGCATATCGAGGCGAGCGTGAACAACGGCTCCAGGTACATGGACATGACCAGGGCATTCATTTCCCAGGGAAGGAAACGATGGAGAAAAAGTCGATAAGGGGCCGCGGCGGGCCCGCACCGCTCTTTGCCAGGGTCGACAGGGAGAGGCTCGACCTGTCGAGGGCCAAGAGCGCTTCGTTCAATATCTCCTTTCCGGCGGCGGCGTCGGCGGTGGGCTGCGACGAGTACTTCGTGGTCGTCGACGTCTACTCGGCCCACAGCCACGTTCACCCCGAAGGACACGTAGGCTGGTGGCGCTACGACCTCGGCGGCTGGGACGACATAAACGTCAAGGTCTCGCGGGCGGGGCGGCGGCTTTCCGTCTCTTTCAAGGGCTCCGGCAGGAGCGTGGACCAGTGGATAAACGACGACTGTCCCCGCGCCGGCGACGACGTGCTCGCCGTATCCGTCGTCATCCGCAGCAGCGAAACGGACGCCATCGAGTTCGAGGACAGGATATTCCTATATACCGACAGGGCGGCGCTCAGGCGCTCCGAGCAGTTGAGGCGCGAGGCCGCGGCCGTACCCGCCTCAATAAAAAGGCTGCCGGCGCGGTGGTTCTGCTGGCCCAGGGACGTGAAGGTCCATATCGTCGCCTGCAACATAAGGAGCCTCGACGCCGTCGGCAACTTCACCTTCGACCTCTACCGCTTCTTCAGCAGCCAGGGCATAGGGTGCCGCATATACGCCCAGTCCTTCGACCCCGCGCTGCGCGGCCTCATAAGCCACGTCTGCGAGCTCCTCTACAGCGCCGGCGAGCGGGACCTGGTGATATTCAACTTCTCCATATACGACGAGTACCTGCGCGCCATAGCCGCTCTGCCGTGCCGCAAGATCGTCTACTACCACAACATCACGCCGCCTTCCATGTTCCAGATATACGACGCCGAGTACGCCCAGTACTGCTCGAAGGCTTACGGCCAGTTCAGGATATTGAAGGACTTCGACGTGGTAATGGTCAACTCGCTGATGTCGAAACGGGAGTTCCTCGAGCTCGTGGAGCGCGAGCCCGACGAGAGCGAAGCGTCCGGCGAGGCCGAAGGGTTCGAGGACGCCGATGGGCAAGACGACCCGGCAGGGACGCCGGCCGGGGGCAGCCGTGACGGCGCCCCGCCCGTGCTCGTCGCCCCGCCCTTCCTCGCCGGACCGCGCAAGTGGGAGACGGTGGAAGAGGAAGATGTGGAGATACCGCAGGCCTCGGAACTCCTGCTCTACGTGGGCAGGATAGCGCCCCACAAGAAGATCGAGGACCTGCTCCATCTCTACGACGAGTACAGGCGGCTCAGCCGCGCATCGAGGCTCCTCATCGTGGGCGCGGCCAGCTTCAAGGGCTACGGCAACTACATAAACTACCTCCTCGAAAAGGAGTTCCCGAGGATAAAGGAGAGGATACACATCTACAACGACGTGAGCGACGGCCAGCTCAAGCGTCTCTACTCGGCCGCCACGGCCTACGTCTCCATGAGCGAGCACGAGGGATACTGCATCCCCGTGGTCGAGGCCATGGCCTTCGGAAAGCCTGTCTTCGCCTACGCCCAGGAGGCGGTACGCGAGACGCTGGGGGGCACGGGCAGGGTCTTCCATGAGAAGGACTTTCCCGCCATAGCCCGGGACATACACGGCGTGCTGACAGACGGCTCCGAGCTTGAGAAGATGCTGGCGGCCCAGGGGCGGAGGCTTGCAAGGATAGAGCGGGAAGCAGACGGCACGACGCTGTGGCGCGCCGTGGAGGCGGCTCTCTTCGGCCATGCGGGTGATCTTTAACACCTACCCCGTCGCCTTCGACTGTCCCGGCGGCGGAGAGATACAGCTCTGCAGCACGAGGAGCGCCGTCGAGGCCGCGGGGGTGGAGGTGCTGCTCTACGACCAGTGGCGTCCCCGCCTCGACGACGCCGACCTGGTCCACTATTTCTCGGTCCAGGGCGGCTCCATGAACTTCTGCTCCCATGTGAAGCGCCGCGGGCTGCCTCTTGTCATCTCCCCCATCATATGGCTCGGCCGCGACAGGGACTCCTATCCCCTCGGCGAGATAAGGGACCTGCTCCACCTTGCGGACATGATCCTCCCGAACTCGGCGGCCGAGGCCGGGCTCCTGAGGGAGTTCTTTTCCCTGCCCGAGGAGAAGTTCACCGTAACGCACAACGGCGTTGACCGCTCCTTTGCCGCAGAGGTTGCGCCCGCGCTCTTCAGGGAGCGTTTCGGCATCGAAGGCCCCTTCGTCTTCAACGCAGCCAACGTGGAGCCCCGAAAAAACCAGCTCTCGCTGGTAAGGGCGCTCAAGGGCACGGGCATGAGGCTCGTAATCGCCGGGGGGGTGCGTGACCGCGCCTACTTCGAGGCATGCATGGCCGAGGGCGGGGGGTTCACCGCCTACGTGGGCCGCATCGCCCACGAAGACGACCTGCTCAAGAGCGCCTACGGGGGCTGCGAGCTCTTCGTGCTGCCGAGCCTCCTGGAGACGCCGGGGCTGTCGGCGCTCGAGGCGGCCGCCGCAGGGGCGAGGCTCGTTGTGACGGCCGTGGGGAGCGCAAGGGAGTACTTCGGCGACGAGGCCGTCTACGTGGACCCCTATGACGTGGACGATATAAGAAGAGGGATCGGGGAGGGGCTGGCGAGGGAGCGCGGCGGCGCTCTCAGGCGTCTCGTGACGGAGCGCTACACCTGGGAGAATACGGCCGCCGAGGTCGTCTCGGCCTATGAGGCCGTGCTGGGGCGCCGCCGCGAAGCGGGCGGCGGGGCTGGTGAGGCGGCGTGCTGAGGGAGTTCGTCGGTCCATATCTCGTCTATCCCCTCACCGAGCGCATCGAGGGCAGGCGCATCCGCCCGAAGCTCAGGGTGCTCGAGAGGGAGTGGGCGCTTCCCTTCGAGCAGAGGCTTGCGCTCCGGCGCCGGGCCCTCGGCAGGATCCTCGAGCTTGCGGGCCGCACGGTCCCCTACTACCGGGACCTCTTCAGGGCCAGGGGGTTCGACCCCTCGAAGGTCGAGAAGGACCCGGCCCGGCTCGAGGAGCTCCCGTACCTCACAAAGGAGATAATAGCCGAGCAGGGGGAGAGGCTCATAAGCGGGAACCACCGGCGTGAGGACCTCCACGAACGCAGGACCGGCGGCTCCACCGGCGCTTCCACAGTCGTCTACTATTCGCAGGAGGCGCTGGACTGGACGGCGGCGGCCAACCTCTTCGTGCTGCGCTGGACGGGCAGGGCCCCCCACATGCGCGAGGCCCGCCTGTCGAGCCGTTTTCCCGAGACCTTTCCCCTGCGGGACAGGGTGAGGGAGTGGATAAAGTGCCTGGCGCTCAACAGGGTGAACATAACGACCGACTCCTTTGACGACGACGCCATGGCGCGGCTCTGGGAGGAGCTCAGGGCGGCGAGGCCCTACCTCGTGCAGGGCCATCCGTCGACCTTCTACGCCCTTGCCCGCTACCTCGAGAGGGAGGGGATCGAGGGCGGGGGGGTGCTGGAGGTCTTCGAGTCCACCGGCGAAGTCCTTGACAGGAGGAAACGGCAGGCTATAGAATCGATCCTCGGCTGCCGCGTCTTCGACCGCTACGGCGACGCCGAGTTCGGTGTCGTGGCCTACGAGACGGGCGGCGGCCGGGGACTGAAGGTGCTCGACGCCATGGTCTGGCCCGAGACGGCGCCCGTGGAAGGGGGACGCCCCGGCAAGGACGCGCCGGGGGAAGAGCCGGGGGAAGAGATCGTCCTTACGGGCCTCACGAACGACGCCATGCCCCTTGTGAGGTATCGCACGGGGGACCTCGGCATACTCGAAGAGCGCGGGGACGGCTTCTATCTCGACTCCATAGCGGGCCGTGTGCACGACAGGGTGAGGATCGGCGCCAAAAGCTACCCGACCCACTACATACAGGACGTGCTCGACAGGCTCGGGCGGATCCACGACTTCCAGATCGAGCTCTGCGACGGCGGGGCGCCCCTTCTGCGGCTCGTGGTGCCCGACGAGGCGGCGAGACCGGCCATAGAGGAGCGCATCAGGAAGTGGTGGGGAAGGGCCGTGGAGATCGAGTTCTGCGACTTCGCGGGACTCAGGCGGGTGGGCTGGCGCGGCAAGTTCAGGTACGTGGTCGGCGGCGGGGCGGACGCAGCCTCCCCGCCTTGTCAAGGGGAAGAGGGTATCATGAGGCAAGAGGCAGCGATTGAAACGGACGCCCCGGAAGGGGGTGCAGGCTCCGGCCGCGGGCGGCGGCCCCTGTCCGTCTCCCACTCAAGCGGCTGGTACGCCCCTGAAAACGACGGCGTTCGGGAGTTCCGCTGGTCTTCTCTCGACGCCACCTTCACCATCGACCGGCTGCCGGCTCCCCGGCCTCCCTTCCTGATGATCTACGCCGGCTCGCCGCCGACAGGCTCCCGCCGAAGGCTCACCCTCTCTGGCGAGGGCGGAGAGGCCTCGCTCGAGGTGAAGCCTGGCTGGCGCTGGTACGTCTTCCCCCTCGACGGCACCATCGGGGCCGGCAGGAAGGGGCGCATCGCCGTGGACGTCCCCTTCAGGGCGCCGGGCGACGACAGGACCCTGGGCCTGATGGTCTCGCGCATCGAGTGGTGCGACGACTTCCACATGCTCTTTGTAAACGACGAGATATCATCGGCCGTAAGACCGGACGTGGAGCTCGTCGAGGGATGGCACGGGCTCGAGGACAGCGGCGAGAGGCCTTTCCGCTGGTGCGCCGCCGAGGCGACCGTGAGGATAAACCGTCCGCTCGATGGCTGCAAGCCTTTCGTCGTGGTGCGCGCCGGTCTTCCCGAAGGGTCGGCGCCGAGGCGTATGAGCTTCAGGGGGCGGGCCGGAGAGATGTCCTTCCAGTGCCGGCCGGGCTGGCGCTACTATATCTTTCCCCTGCGGGATGTCATGGGCGGCGACAACCTCGTGACCCTGACGGTCGACGGCGCGCAGGTCGACGGGGCCGACGGGCGCACCCTCGGCGTGATGGTGAGCTCCGTGGAGCTCGCTTCGAGTTACGGCATGCTCCACGTAAACGACGAGGCCTCGGCCGCCGGGCCGCCGGAGGTGGAGCTCCTCGACGGCTGGCGCGCGCTCGAAGAGACCGGCCCGTTCCGCTTCCGCTGGTGCGCCGCCGAGGCGACGGGCCGCATAAACGGCCGGTCCGGCGGGGAGGGAGGGCGTCTCGTCGTGCGCTGCGCGCTTCCCCGTGGAGCCGCTTCGGCCCGCCTCGTCCTCTCCGGCGCCCGCGGGAGCCGCGGTGCGGAACTTCTCGACGGCTGGCGCTTCTATTCCTTCCCCCTCAAAGAGACGGTGGGAGACGACGGCCGCTTCACCCTCACTGTCGATGGCGGCTGCGTCGTCGGAGACGACGGCGCAAGGCTCGGCGTCATGGTCAGCTCCGTCGAGCTCGCCGACGATGGGGCCATGGAGGTCTACGACGAGCGCAGGGAGTTCAAAGACGCCGTCCTCTACGAGCTGCGAACGGAAGAGGGGGTTAAGGGGGCCGTAACCGTCGGCGGCGCGCCGGGCGGAGGGAAGAAGGTCTACCTCGACGTCACCTACGTGGCCGACCCGAGGCGGGGGGGACGCGCGGCCTTCAAGGCCGGGGGCTTCCACTGCTCGCCGAGGGTGCTCGGCGGGGGGCTGCGCTCCTTTTCCATCGAGGTGCCCGGCGCCGCGCTCGCCGAAGACCGCGCGCTGGCCTTCGAGAGCGAAGAGCCCCTTCGAGTGCGCGACATAGTGGTAAGGGCCGACTACTACGACTACATGGGGCTTCGCTCCGGCGAGCACTACGACCGGGAGGCGAGGGAGGCCGAGGCCCGCTCCATGGAGCGGGCCGGGAGGATCGGGCTCTCCATACAGTGGTTCGTCACATGGAAGTGCACGCTCAAGTGCCCCTACTGCTGGCAGGAGATAGAGAAGGGCATATACCGGTCCGAGTCGCTCAACCGCATCCCTCCGCAGCGGTGGGCCGAGGGCTTCAACGCCCTGAGACCCGCCATGCTCTACTTCACGGGGGGCGAGCCCTCGCTCTACAAGCGCCTGCCCGAGCTCGTGAACCTGCTCGACGGGGATATAAGCCTCATGATGACCTCCAACCTCGGCCCCTCCTTCGACGTGGAGAGGTTCGCGTCGGTCGTGCCGGCCGACAGGTTCCACGAACTCACCTTCAGCTTCCACCCCACCCAGCAGGACTACGACGGCTTCTTCGCAAAGCTCGGCTATCTCGCCGAAAAGAAGGTGAAGAACCTGCAGGTGGAGATGGTCCTCTACCCGGAGAACCTGCCCTGGGCCGCCCGGGTGCTCGATGAGTGCCGCAGGCTCGGCGTGGCGCTCCGCTACGACCCCTGCGTGAGCTCGGAGACCGAGCGCATCGACCTCTCGGGGCTCGACAGGGAGGAGGTGAGGGACTGGGTCCGCCGGGCCGTGGAGCACACGGCGACGGTGAAGGAGCTCGACCCGGCCTCGGACAGGGACCGCTACTACGACTTCGACAAGAGCCAGTTCTGGGACGAGTGCGCCGAACCGGACCCCACAGCCCACACCGTAGAGGATGAAGAGCTCCGGTGTGGGGGGGCGGAGGCGGAGAAGCCCCCGGTGGGACGCTTCCCCATATTCTGCCCGGCCGGCATGAGGCGCATAAACGTGGACGGCAACGGAAACGCCTTCGTCTGCATGAGCGCCGTGGGCAGGGGCAAGGTCTTCGGGGCCGAGGCCCTGCCCCACTACGGCTCCATAGGCAACATATTCTCCGAAGACTTCAGGCTCCTCGAGCGTCCCGTCATCTGCTGGGAGTCGTTCCGCTGCTCGGCCTGCGACTTCCAGCTCCTCGACAGGGCCTGGACCGCCATGGCCCCCCGGCTCAAGGGGCTCCCCATACCGGAATGAGCGGCGGCGCGGGAGAGGACGGCATCATGTTCGTACTGCAGGACCTCAAGAGAGCAAGACCCATCGAGTTCGACGGCCACGTCCACTTCACCTGGCTCGGCGAGGAGTCGGTCTTCGACATCGAGTGGCCCGCAGGAGCGGTGACGGGCACCCCCTTCCTCGAACTGCGGCTCGGCTACCCCGAAAAGGACCGGGACAAGCGGATAACGGCCTCCGGCGCGGTCGTGGAGGGCGGAGCGGTCAGCCTGCCCGTGGAGCGCGGATGGACGAGCTACTTCATCCCCCTCAGGGGGGGCAGGGGGGGAGGCGGGGGGCCGGTTACGCTTACGGTGAATAAGCCCCTCGACGCGCCCGGTGACGACCGTTTTCTCGGCGTGATGCTCTCCTACGGCGCCGTCACCGACGATGTGCGGCGCATAGATGAGATACGCCGGGTGAGCCGCGCCGTGAACGAAGGGCTCGATGCCTGCCGGGACGTGGAGCATGAGAGGTGGAACGAAAGGCTCCGGGAGCGCTTCATCGCCGACGGCGACGACTTCTATACCGCCAACGTCCAGCCCTCTCCGACGGCCCGCGTCCTGGAGGACCCGGTGGAGAGCCTCTCGGTGCGCTACAAGCGGGAGCGCTGGATAGCCGGGAAGGTCGAGGGGCCCGGCGTGCTCCTCGACGTGGGCTGCGGCCACGGCGGGCTCACGGCCCTGAAGAAGAAGGGGGTGGACCTCATAGGGCTGGACCTCTCGTTCGAGAACTGCGCGACGGCGAGAGGGCGCGGCTACGACCTCTGCATAAAGGGCTCGGCCGTTGAGCTCCCCCTGAGGGACTCGTCGGTCGACTACCTGGTCTCGCTCGACGTGCTCGGCCACATACCGGCGGAGCTCAAGGGCCGCATGATCGACGAGTTCCACCGCGTGCTGCGGCCCGGCGGCCTCTGTCTCCACCTCATAGAGACCGACAGGTTCGTCCCCTCGGAGATGGACCCGGCCGACTACATGCGCATGGTCGTGGTGGACGGCCACGTGGGCATAGAGGAGAGGGCGAAGAGCGAAGCGCTCTTCGCCGCGCGCTTCGAGATCGTCGAGAGCTTTCTGGTCGGCAACGTCTGCATGTCCCTCGAGCACTGGGTGAGGGCCCACGACCTCTACGGCGCCAACCTGCCGGGCGAGCTCGTCGCCTTCTTCCTCAACGCCTCGGAGCGCGAGCGCCGGTTCTTCGACATCGGCGCGGGCTGGACCTTCTGGAAACTGGTGGACGAGGGCTATGACTCGAAGTCGTCGGGCGGACTGCTCTTCCTTCACGCAAGGAAGCCTTTCGAGGGGTAGGGTGGGGCGGTGCCCGGCAGTGGATGCAGGGAAGACGGCTTGAAGAGAAGGAGCTGCATACTCGCGGCCGCGGTCCTGGGAGTTCTCGCAGCCGCGGCCCTGGCCTTTTCACTGTGGTGGTGCGAGCCGTCGCGCCGGCTCGTCCGCGCCGTAGACCTCCACGCCACGGCCCCGGACGTGCGCTTCGGCGTCTACTTCTATCCCTGGTACGACAAGGGCCGCTGGGCCGTGCCCCGCCGCCACACCCCCCTTCGTGGCGAGTACGACTCGACCGACCCCGGGCTCATAGCCGCCCAGATGGACGAGATACGCTCGGCGGGCTTCGACTACGTAATCATCGAGATGGTCCCGCCCGACGACCACGCCTTCGGGGTGGTGGAGAAGGGCATCGAGGCGGCCGTTGCGAGGCTGCGCGAGATCGGCATGGAGTGGACCTTCCTCATCGACGCGGCCTTCCTGCTCGCCCCGGAGCGGACCGCGAAGATCCACGACATGATGGCATACATCGAAAAGCGGGGCTGGACCGACGGACTGACCGACGGGCCGACCGGCAGGGACCTGCTTCTGGTCTTCGCGCCCGACGCCCACGAGGCCGACCTGCTGCTCGACCGCTACGGCGGGCGCTACGAGCTGCGCTTTCCGAACTTCCATCCCCGCTGGTCCATGGCCGTTGACGAGGAGATCATCATACCGGGCCCGAGGACCGGGCGCCTGAGGGAGAAGGCCCGCACGGGGCGGGTCTCCATATACGAGTATCTCAAGGCCCTCGGTTTCATCGCCTTCTGGACGGAGACGGGGCAGATGCGCCTTTTCGACGGCTTCGTGTCGGTGGTGCCTGGCTATGACGACACGCTCCTGGAGCGCACTCCCCAGGTGGCCCCCATAGTGGGACGGCGCGAGGGACGCACCTACGCCGAACAGCTCGAAAGGGCCATGGCGCTGGGCCCCGAGCACGTGCTCGTCTACAGCTGGAACGAGTACCTCGAGGCCACGGCCATAGAGCCCACAAGGGAGTTCGGCCGTCTCTACGTGGATATGACCCGCCGGTTCATCGAGCGGGTGCGCTCGGCGCGGGCCCAGGCCCACTGAGCGGGCGGGGGTGCAGATGAGGTTGCGGGTCCTCGCCGCCGTCTTCGCCGTCCCCGCCGCGGCGGCTCTCATGCTCTGGTACGCCTGTCCGGAGCGCCGCGTAGCGGCGCTCTTCGATCCGCCCCGGGGCCTGGGGGACGTGAAGGTGGGCATATACTTCTATCCCTGGTACGACGACTCGCGCTGGCGCATCCCCCGCAGGCACACCCCCCTTGCCGGCGAGTACCGCTCTGCCGACGGCTCCGTCATAGCCGGCCAGATGGAGCTTATTGCCTCCACCGGCGTGGACTACGTGATCTTCGAGCTCGTCGCCCCCGAGGACCACGCCTTCGCCCTCGTCGAAGAGGCGATAGCCGCGGCGATCCCCCACCTTCGGAGGCTGGGGCTGCGCTGGAGCTTCCTCTTCGACGCCGCGCCCTTCAGGCGGCGCGACCGCGACAGGCTCCTGCCGCGGCTCTTCCGGCTCATCGAGGAGCGGGGCTGGACCGACGGGCTCGTGGATGGGCCGAGCGGCAGGGAGCTCGTCTTCGTCTTCTCGCCCGCCCCGAGCGAGGCGGCGGCGCTCCTGGAACGCTACGGCGGCCGCTACGAGCTCCGCTTCCCCATCTTCCTTCCCTCGTGGGACGCGACGCTGGAGCCCTCCAAGTTCGTCGACACGCCCTGGACGGCCGCCCTGCGCGATGAGGCCGCTTCCGGCGCCCTCACGCTCCACCGCTACTTCGAGGCCCTCCGCTACGTGGCCTTCTGGACCGGGACGGGGCAGATGCGCTCCTTCGACGGCTTCGTGGCGGTTGTGCCAGGCTACGACGACACGCTCTTAAGGCGCACGCCACAGCTTGCGCCGGTCCTTGCGAGGCGGGAAGGCATGACGTACCTCGAGCAGTTCCAGGCGGCCGCGCGGCTTGGCCCCAGCCATATCCTCATCTACGGCTGGAACGAGTACCTCGAGGCCACGACAATCGAGCCGGCCGTGGAGTACGGCTTCTTCTATACCGATCTTACACGGGAGTTCATAGGGCGACTGAAGGACGGCGGCCGGCACACGAGCGCCGCCGCGCACTGAGAGATGGAGATAGCGGTCCTGCATCACGAGGGGGAGGAGGTGGCAGGCGCCGTCGTGGAGGCGGCGATGGTCCGCTCCTTCACCGCCGGACAGGTGCGCCGCCGCACCTACGACACCATGGGGGAGCTCCCGGCCGGGGCCGTGCTCGTCGCCCCCGGCGACGGCGAGAGGGCCCTCGTGGAGAGGCTTTCAAGGGGAGGGCGCAAGGTCCTGGTCCTCGGCGAGCCCGGCCGTGAGGTCGCGCCGCTTCTCGGGCTCCGCACCGGCGCCCTGCCCGGCGAGGCGAAGGCGTGGCACCACGTGCGTCTCGACGGGAGTGAGCCCTTCAACGCTTCCCCGGTCTCGGTCCGTTACGACCGATCCCACGGCCTCGGCGCGGCGGCGGTCCTCGAGGAGCGGCCCCTTGCGCGATACGACTTCACCGACGAGTGGAACAACCTCGGCTACGGCCGCATGGGGCCATGGCCGGAAGAGGAGGGCGGCGGTCTCTGGGCCGTGGCCTGCCTGGCCGACGCCGACGGCGCGCGTCCCCTGGCGGCGCTCACCGGCGGCGGCCGCCGCCTCTCGCTCTACGCAGCGGTCCTCGACCTGCCCCATGCCTCGCTCCTGTGGTTCAACAGGGCCGCCGGGCCCGTGGACAGCGTGGAATGGCGGCTCGTCGAGACCTTCTTCTGCGACTACAGGGCCGGAGAGCTTCCGACCTTCCCGCTTCTGTGCGAGGTGCCCTACGGCCTCGACGGTCTGGTGACCATGCGCCTGGACTGCGACCAGGCCGTCTCGTCGGCCCGTTGCCTCTTCGAGCTCTACAGTGACGAGGGCGTACCCTTTTCCATGGCCGTGACGCCGGGGATCGGGCTCGACGGCGAGGACATGAGACTCCTGAGGGACGTTGCGCGAAGCGGAGGGTCGCTGCTCACGCACTCCATGAGCCATCGGCCCGACTGGGGCGGCTGTTACGAGGCGGCCGTCGATGAGGTGAGGCGCTCGGTCTCCTGGCTGGAAGGCCATATCGAGGGGGCCGCGCCGGTGCGTTACGCCGTCTCGCCCTTCCACCGCAACCCCCCTTTCGCCGTGAGGGCCATGGCCGATGCCGGCATCGCCGCCTTCGTGGGCGGCATAATACACAACGACCCCCAGTATCTACTGGGCCGCGCAGGCCGCGTCCCGGCCCTGCCGGAGTGCGCCGGACCCATGGTCTCGCTGAGCCAGCAGTGCATGCTCCACGGCGACTGCTTCCACCGCTACGGCGACAGCGTCGAGCCCTACATCGAGTCCTTCTTCAACCACCTCGCCGCGGGCTCGATCTTCGGGTACCTGGACCATCCCTTCTCCGAGGCCTACAGCTACGGCTGGCGCGACGAGGAGGAGCGGGCCGGGGCCCACAGGGCCCTGATGGATGCGGTTAAGGGCGCGGGGAACATCGGGTTTTCTTCGCTCGGCGAGTGTCTCGACTTCCTCGTCATGCGAGACCGCGTGGTGCTGAGAAGCGATGGGGGCCGCCTCGTCGCCGAGGGGGCGACGGAGCAGGCGGGCCTGGAGCTCGCCGTGCGCCGCGACGGCGAGGTGCGACGGGCCGTCGAGGTGAGAAGGCCGTGAAACGCGACATCATATTCTTCTCCACCGCCGACTGGGACAATCCTTTCTGGACCAACAAGCAGCACCTCGCCTCGGCGCTGGCCGACGAGGGCTTCAGGGTCCTCTACATCGAGTCGGCGGGGCTGCGGCGTCCCACGGCGCGGGCCGCCGACCTGCGCCGCATGTGGCGCAGGCTCGTAAAGGGCCTTTCCGGGCTCAAGAGGCCGAGAGAGGGGCTCTGGGTCTGGTCGCCCCTCGTCGTCCCGCTCCAGTCCAACCCCCTTGTCAAGGCCGTAAACGACGGCGTCATGACGGCGGCGCTGCGGCGACACATCCTGCGGCTTCGTTTCCGGGACCCGCTCTTCTGGACCTACAACCCCATGTCGCTTCCCCTTGCTCGAAGCCTCGGCCTCGACGATATAGTCTACCACTGCGTCGACGACCTCTCGGCCATACCGGGCGCGGCGGCCGACGCCGTGCTTCGGGCCGAGAGCGAGCTTGCGGGGGCGGCCCGCATGGTCTTCACCACGAGCCCGACCCTCCAGCGGCGCTGCGAGGCGGCGGCTCCCGGAAGGTGCCGCTGCCTGCCCAACGTGGTGGACTTCGACCACTTCTCAAGGGCCATGGAGCCCGGGGACGAGCCCGCAGAGCTCGCCTCGGTAGAACGGCCGAGGATAGGCTTTGTGGGCGCCCTGAGCGAGTACAAGGTGGACTTCGACCTCATCGCCGCCCTCGCCGCCCGAAGACCGCAGTGGCAGTGGGTCCTGGTGGGCAAGGTCGGCGAGGGCCAGCCCGGCACTTCGGCGCAACGGCTCAGGGCCCCCAATATCCACCTCGTCGGTCCCAGGCCCTACGCTCTTGTGCCGCGCTGGCTCGCCGCCTTCGACGCGGCCGTCATACCTGCGCCGCTCAACGACTACACGCGCTCCATGTTCCCCATGAAGTTCTTCGAGTACCTGGCCGCCGGCAGGCCGGTCGTCGCCACCAGGCTCCCGGCCCTCGTCCCCTACGCCTCCGTGTGCCGGCTCGCATCTTCGGCCGACGAGTTCCTGGCCGGCATCGAAGACGCCCTCTCCGGCAGGATCGACACGGCGGGGGGAGTGGAACTCGCCCGGCGTCACACCTGGAAGTGGAGGACAGGCGAAATGCTCAGACTCCTCGACCTGTGAGGGCACAGCCCCCCCGACTGCGCTCCTCCGTCTTTTTGCTGTATTTTCAAATCCTTGCACAGAGCCGCCCGTAACTTTCCACTTGAACCCTCGACCTCTCTGTCCTAAAATATGAGGAAACTCTGATTTATTACGCTGGGGGAAACTTTCTGTAGAAAGTTTCCCCCAGACCCCCTTCAAAGACTTTCAATACGAGGTGGTTTCCCCCTGTTTTGCCAAGCAAAACAGGGGGAAACCACCTCGCATTAAAAGTTTTTGGAGGGAGTCTGAGGGAACCTTTTTACAAAAAGGTTCCCTCAGTGCAATAAATCGGAGTCTCCATAACACCGGACGAAGCATATCTTCCGGCCGGCGGTCTTTCCGGTACGGCGCATGGGGATCGTCTGAAAGGATGTCATCGTGGGTCTCGAGGGCCTCAGGATAGCTATAGTCCACGACTATCTCAATCAGAGGGGCGGGGCCGAACGGGTCGTGGCCGCGCTCCACGAGCTCTTTCCCCGGGCCCCCATCTATACGTCCATCGTCGATTACGACAACCTTCTGCCCGAGCTTGCCGGCGCCGACATCAGGCCCTCGTGGATGCAGCGTCTTCCCGGGGTTCTGCGCCACTTCAAGAAGTATGTCATGCTCTATCCGCGGGTCTTCGATTCGTTGATGCTCGATGGCTACGACATCATCGTGAGCTCGAGCAGCGCCTTCGGCAAGGGGGCCACAAAGGCCGACCCCTCCACCTTTCACGTCTGCTACTGTCACACGCCCATGCGTTTTGTCTGGGACTACGAAAGCTACGTGGAGCGCGAGGGAATGGGGCCGCTCACAAGGGCCGTGCTCCCCCGGTTCATCGAGGGACTCAGGCGGTGGGACCTGGCCACGAAGGACCGTCCCGACCGCTACGTTGCCAATTCGTCGAAGACGAGGGAGAGGATAGCCCGCTTTTACGGCCGCCACAGCACCGTCATCTTTCCGCCGGTGGAGACCTCCAAGTTCACGCCTTCGGCCGGCGCCGGCGATTATTACCTGATAGTGTCGCGCCTCAACTCCTACAAGTCCATAGACCTGGCCGTCGAGGCCTTCAACACCCTTGGTCTGCCGCTCAAGGTCGTGGGCGACGGCCCCTACGCTCCTGCGCTGCGGGCCATGGCGGCGCGCAACGTGGAGTTTCCCGGTCCCTGCGGCGACGACGAGCTCGCCCGCTGGTACGCTGGGTGCCGGGCGCTCGTCTTTCCGGGCGAGGAGGACTTCGGCATAGCGCCGCTCGAGGCGAACGCGGCGGGCCGCCCGGTCATCGCCTTCCGCGGCGGCGGGGCCCTCGATACCGTGAAGGAAGGGGTAAGCGGCATATTCTTCGACGAGAGGACGCCGGAGTCGATAGCCGACGCCGTAAGGCGCTTCGAGGAGGGCGCCATGGATGTGGACCCCGCGGCCATACGGGCCCACGCCCTGCGCTTCGACAGCCGGGTCTTCAAGGAGAGGTTCCTGGGTTTTATCGAGGAGAAGTTCGAGGAGTTCGCGGGCGGCGGGCGGACCAGGGCCGCCGCCGGGACGGGAGGGCGCCGTGGTTAAGAAGAAGGCCCAGGTGCTGGCCGCCGCGGCCTACGGCATCGACATGGCGGCGACCGTCGCGTCCTTCTATCTCGCCTACTGGATAAGGGATACGTGGTTCACCTCCTTCGACAAGCTCTTCGGACTCGCCCAGTACCACTGGCTGCTGCTCTTCATCATCCCGATCTGGACGGCCGCCCTCTTCTACGCCGGCGCCTACAGGTTCTCGCTCACCTCGTCGCTCGTAAGGGACCTCGTGCGCGCCTGGACGGCCGTGCTCGTCGGGGCGCTCGCGCTCGCGGCCCTCATCTTCCTGTACAAGACCCTCTACTTCAGCCGGCTCTTCCTCGCCGTATTCGTCGCATCGAACCTGTTGACGCTGACCGTGACGCGGCTCGTCTTCTACAAGGTGGTGGCCTGGGGTCTGCGAAGCGAGCAAAACAGGAGAAACGTCATAATCGTCGGCACCGGCGGGACGGCACGCAACATCGGGAGGCTCGTGGCCGAGCACAGGGGCTGGGGCTTCAACCTCCTGGGCTACATAAGGGAGGACGATACCGGCGGGGAGGCGGGCGGGCTCGGCGCTCCCGTCATAGGGACCATAGGGGACATACCCGAGCTCGTGCGAAAGAGCGTGGTCGACGAGGTCATCTTCGCCGTCTCGCGCGAGCGTGTCGAGGAGCTGGAAAACATCTTCCTCTTCCTCGAGGACCACGGCATAAACGCCCGCCTTGCGCTCGACATCTTCCCCCACATGATAGCGAGGGTCCACATCGAGGAGATAGGCGATACGCCGCTTCTCACCTTCACCACCATACCGACCAACGAGGTGGCGCTGCTCGTCAAGCGCCTCGTCGACATAGTCCTCTCGGCGGCCGCTCTGGTGCTCCTCTCCCCGCTCTTCGCCGTCATACCGGTCCTCATAAAGCTCACCTCGCCGGGGCCGGTCCTCTTCGTGCAGAAACGCTGCGGGCTGAACGGCAGGGTCTTCGACTTCTACAAGTTCCGCTCCATGTACGTCGGCTCCGAGAAGATGAAGCCACGGCTTGCTTCCCTCAACGAGAACGACGGTCCGGCCTTCAAGATGCGCAACGACCCGAGGATAACGCCCGTGGGCAGGTTCCTGCGTAAGACGAGTCTCGACGAGCTGCCCCAGTTCTGGAACGTCCTCAAGGGGGACATGAGCATCGTCGGCCCGCGGCCGCCGATCCCCTCCGAGGTGGCCCGTTACGAGCGCTGGCAGAGGCGAAGGCTCTCCATGAAGCCGGGACTCACCTGCCTGTGGCAGGTGAGCGGGCGCAGCCTGCTCCACTTCCACGACTGGATGCGCCTGGACCTCCAGTACATAGACAACTGGAGCCTCTGGCTCGACATAAAGATAATGTTCAAGACCATCCCCGCCGTCTTCTCCGGCAAGGGCGCCTATTGAACTGAGGGAACCTTTTTGTAAAAAAGGTTCCCTCAGACTCCCTCCAAAAACTTTTAACGCCCTGCGGACCATCCCGATTCTGCTTGCAGAATCGGGATGGTCCGCAGGGGATTAAAAGTCTTTGAAGGGGGTCTGGGGGAAACGTGGGCCTGTGGCCCTTCTGCGGAAAGTTTCCCCCGGTGAAGGCTCAGCGGCGGCGGCCCACGGCGAGCAGGCTCGTGCCGTGGCCCATGCGCGAGCCGTCGATGACGGCGAGTTCTCTCTTGAAGAGCGCCTCCATGAGCATGCCGGCAGGGCCCTTTTTGGGCGCGTGGTCGGCCCTGGTCTCCGACAGGCGCGTCTTTTCATCGGCGTCCGTGCGGCCGAGCCCGAGCCGGTGGGGGAGGGTCCGCATGATGAAGAGGGGGGCGGCCATGAAGGAGAAGAAGAAGGTGTGGTACTCGGTCTCGAGGCCGGCCCCGTCGAGGGCGCGGCGGAGGGCGGCCGGGCCGTAGCGCCTGAAGTGACCGGCCCGCACGTCGGCGTGGCTCCAGAGCCAGTCGTGGGCCGGCACGGTCACGTAGAGCCTTCCGCCGTCACAGAGCGTCCTCGCCGCCTCGCGGAGCAGCCCTTCCGGCCTGCGCAGGTGCTCGATGACATCGAAGAGCCCTATGCCTCCGACCGTGCCTTCCGCAATGGAGAGCTCCTCGAGGCGGGCGTTTACCACCGTCTCCACGCCCCGCTCCACGGCGTTTAGGCAGCCGCCGTAGCCGGGCTCCACGAGCCAGGCGTCGAAGCCGGCCTTGCCGAGCGCCATGGTGACGAAGCCGTTTCCCCCTCCCACGTCGAGCATGGCGCCGGCCGGCGGGAATCGCCTGACCACGGTCGTGATGACGCTGTTTCTGTGGCTGAACCAGAAGGACGACTCTTCGACGGCGTAGCAGCGGTCGTGGCCGTCTTCGGGGTAGGAGATCTCCCTGTCCCGCTCCTGCGGCAGCCGCCATACCCCCCTTTCGTCGCGCCTCAGGCCCGCCGCCGGGAAGGGCCTGCCTTCACGGTCTTTCATGGCGCCGGGAGCGGTCACGGCCCGGTCCCGCCGCCCCGCAGGGGCCTGGCCGGCACGCCGGCCACGACCGCACCGTCGGCAACGTCCCCCACCACCACGGCTCCGGCCCCCACAACGCTCCCGGCTCCGATCCTCACCCGCTCCTTCACGACCGCGCCGGCGCCGATGTAGGCGCCATCGCCCACCGTCACGTGGCCGCAGAGCGTAACCCCCGGACCTATGAAGGCGAACTCTCCTATGCGGTTATTGTGGTTCACCACGGCGCCCATCCTCACGGCCGCCTGCCTCCCGACGACGACGTCCGCGCCGAAGAGCACGCCCGCCATGACCACGGCGCCCGTGCCCACCTCGACGCCGGCGAGGTCGCAGGCCGGGTGGACGAGGGTTGCGCAGCGCGCCCCGGCGGCCTCGATCCTCGCCGCCACGGCGCGCCTTGCCGCCGTGGTGGAGAAGACGTTGTTTACCAGCAGGCAGCCACGCTTCACGTACTCCTCTATGGCCTCGCCGCCGCCGAGTATGGGAAGGCCCATGAAGGATGTCTCCCTGCCGGCCTTCAGGTCGTCGAGGTAGCCCGCCACGCGGAAGGCAGGGGCCTCGGCGTTGACGGCGCCGATGAGCTTGAGAGTGTCGGGGTACGACGCCCCGTATATCAAGAGGTCTTCGACGGCGGCCTTCACGTCCTCTCCCTTATTATGTAGCGCGGCGAGTGGTTGACCTCCTCGATGATCCTTATGAGGTACTCGCCGATGAGACCCATGGAAAGGAGTATGAGGCCGCTGAAGAAGGTGATGAGCAGCACGAGCGTTATGAATCCCGGGGCGCTCACCTTGCCCTGCGCGTACCAGAAGGCGTAGAGGGCGGTGAGCAGCAGGCTCAGCGACGCCGCCGCGAGTCCCACGAGACTCACCACCTTGAGCGGCAGGGTGGAGAAGTTGAGGACGTTGTCGAGCGTGATCTTCACAAGCCTTGCAAGGCTGTAGCCCGAGCGCCCGTGCCTGCGCTCGTCGTGCTCGACCTCCACGTTGACTATGGAGCGGGCGTTCCTGAGAAGCAGCGGCGTGAGCACGGGATTGCGCGTCCTGTACTGGACGAGGGCGTCGCGCACGCCGGCCGTGAAGATACGGAAGCTCGACGTGGTGAGATCGCGGGGCTTGTTGAATATGACGCGGTATATCCACGACACGAAGGCCGTGCCCATGTTGCGGTAGAGGCTGTGGCGCTTGGTGCGGGGGGCGCCGATTACGCATTCCACCTCGTCGTCCGACTCTATCCTTGCGATGAGTTTCGGTATCTCTTCGGGCGGGTTCTGGAGGTCGTCGTCGAGGGTTATGACGTAACGGCCCCTGGCGTGATCGAGGGCGCAGAGCAGGGCCTTGTACTGGCCCACGTTGCTCATCATGCGAAATCCCCTTATGGCCGGATAGCGCTTCTTCAGCCTCTTTATCTCCCGCCACGAGCCGTCGCGCGATGCGTCGTCCACCAGTATGACCTCGTAGGGCCGCCCCGTGGCGTCCATTACGGCCGTGAGGCGCTCCATGAGCTCGGCGAGCGTGGCCTGCGAGTTGTAGACGGGGATGGTCACCGAGTAGACCGTCTCTTCTTCGTCCATGGAAAGGTGCTCAGCCATCGGGTATCCTCCGGGCAGCGCCGGCCGGGGCGGCGGGGCCTCGCTATGAGCGGCCCCCGCCCTCTTCCACGTAGAGGTCGAGGGTCGCCGTCTTCGCCCCCTTCTGGGCGAACCAGGCGACGTTCTCCTGGACAAGGTCGATCTCCACCGTGTAGCGGCCGGGCCTGCGCGGGGCGATGAAGCGCGCGCCGTTGACCGACGTCGTGCCCGGCGTCACGCAGTAGAGCGGCGTGCGCGAGAAATCCCGGTCGATCATGGCGCCGTCGCCGTCGCGCAGCTGCGCGCCGACGCGCACGGGAAAGAACCTCGTGGAGCAGAGCGTGTGGGTGCCCCTGTTCGTTATCTCCACCGGGACCACCACGATCTCGCCGGGCAGGGCGCGCACCTGCTCCACGGCGGCGCGCAGCTCCACCCGGAAGGCGCTCTCCGGGAGCCTGAAGTCGAGTGGCCGGGTGAGGGCGCGGTAGTCGCGCCAGGCCGGCAGGCGCTCGGTTATGTTGTAGTCGAAGGCGAGGATGCGGTACGGGCCGTGGGCGAGCTCGCGGGCCGGGCGGCCGAGCCGCGTAAAGAGGATTTCGTTGTCGATCTCCTCGCCCGGCGAGAGCATGATGAAGCTCGGTCCCCGGTGGTTCTCGGCCGCGTACCAGCGCCGCGACGACAGCCAGTAGTAGGGCTCCAGGAGTCCTTCGGCGTTTATGAGAATCTGGTTCGTCTGCACTCTCCAGTCCGAGAGGGCCGTTATGACGCCGGCGTTCCAGAAGGTGGCGTAGCCGTAACTCGCGCCTTCGGCCTCTAAGAAGGCCGTGACGTCGGAGAAGTGGTTCCTCTGACGACCGAGCTCGATGGAGCCGTCCGGGCGGACCTTCAGCAGCGCCGGTGCGTTGAGCAGGAGCATGGAGCTCAAGCAGAAGGGGAGCAGCGCCGCCGTCAGCGCCGCGGCGGACTTCTCGCCGAGGCGCAGGCCGTCGACGGACATGCCGAGGACGACGGTCGAGAGGAAGAGCGGATAGACGAGGTAGCGCGACGAGAACCTGTCTATGGTGACGGTGGTGAGGAGCAGCGAGAGCAGCGCCACCGTGAGGCAAAGGCCGTAGTAGGCCACCATCATCCGCAGGCGGCGGTCCCCGCCGCCTCTTGCGGCGACCAGCATCCACAGCGGCACCAGGAAGACGACGGCGGCGAGAAAGGCGCCGCGCAGCCAGTTGAGCGGCGCAAAGGGGATGTAGAAGGGGGCGCGTCCCGTGAAGACGCCGTTGAAGAGAAAGCCGAGGCCCTCCAGCACTATCCTTGCGTTTTCGGGGATCCTCTCGTAGGGGACGAGTCTTATGGGCGCGCCCGCGGCCGTGCCCTTGGAGGCCGCGAAGGCCCAGTAGCTCATGATTCCGCCGAGAGAGGCGAGCACCCATATGCCGGCGACAACGAGGTAGCGGTAGTCGCGCTCCCCGTGGCGCCTGTCCATGACCCATGCGCCGAGAAGCACGGCGACGAAGGGGAGGATGTTTCGCGCGAGGTTGGATAGGCCGGTGAGGGCGTTGAAGAAGACGAGAAAGAAGAGCAGGGCCGTCAGCGC
This sequence comes from Deltaproteobacteria bacterium, assembly GCA_011375175.1. Lineage (NCBI taxonomy): Bacteria > Pseudomonadati > Myxococcota > Myxococcia > Deltaproteobacteria bacterium. Next base: position 37,696 of record DRME01000063.1, read on the forward strand.
CGCGGCCCGGCTCTCCCGGAGAAGGTCGCTATTGAGCAGGGAAAAAGAGACGGCCACGGCGGCCAGCGCCACGAGTGTGCCGTCGAGATAGGACGCCTGGCCGTACATGTACTCGGCGAAAAAGGACGATACCCCCGTTCCAAGGAGCGACGCCGTCACCAGGAAGCCTATGGAGGTGCGGCCTCCCATGACGGCCCTGACCGTCCACAGGAGGGCCGCGATGAAGGCGAGGACCGCAAGGCCCCGGCAGGCGATGGAGTAGCCCAGGAAGGGGGAGAAGAGGTGCATCAGGAGCGTGGGCTTGAGGAGCATTATGCCCGTGCCGTAGTTCCACAGCGCCGGAAGCAGCGACCACGAGTCGCGCTGTTCCCTGGCAAGCCCCATGTAGGCCGCCGAGTCGGAGTGGAATATGACCGGATATGTGACGAATATATAGAAGAGCAGCGACAGCGCGCCTGCTACGGCGGTCGCCTGGAGCATGAGTGCCGCAGGGCGGTTAAAGCTCAACGGTATTTTCCTCGATATTAATGTTGTCGTCCCGTGCGGGGCCGCAGGCCCCGCCGTGACGGCGCCATGTGTGCATTATAATATACAGTATGAGCCGGAAGCAGGGCAATACAAATCTCGACGGCGGCCATAGCGCTTGAAGGAGGTTCGGCGTAGTGGTAAGATCAGCGGAACAGACCGTTTCTTCCTGCAGTGTTCACGTCGAGGGCGCCGGACGGGCCGCCTCGGCCCTCACCGGCGGCTTCGAGCCGGCCCGCGACTCCGGGACCCCGTAATGTCTCTGTCAGCCAAATCGTCGTTTCTTCTCAGTCTCCTCTACGCCAGGGCAGCGGGCAGGAGGATACCGCTCACCGTCATATTCAACGTAACGGACCGGTGCAACCTCAAGTGCGCCTACTGCTACGCCGGGTACCACAGGCGCCGGAAACCGGAGCTCACGACCGGCCAGATAAGGCGCGCAATCGACGAGCTCGCGGAGATGGGCTGCCGCCGCGTGAGCATAAGCGGCGGCGAGCCGCTTCTCAGAAAGGACATAGGCGAAATAATAGGGCACGTCAGGTCGCTGGGGCTCATGTGCACGGTCAACAGCAACGGCGCGCTCGTGCCCCGCAGGATCGACGACCTCCGGGGCATAGACGCCCTCGCCCTGAGCCTCGACGGCGACAGGGAGGCCCACGACGCATACCGCGGCGAGGGGAGTTTTGATCGGGTCATCGAGGCCATAGAGGCGGCCAGGGCCGCGGGCATAAGGGTCCACACCAACACGGTCCTTACGAAAAAGAACCTCCATACCGTCAAGTTCGTCCTCGATCTGGCCGATGAATATGAAATAATGGCCGAGTTCAACCTCTGCATCGCCTATCTCTTCGACAGGGACAAGGCGGCCGACTACAAGAGCGACGACGAGAAGATAAGGGATGTGCTAAGAGAGATCATAAGGTACAAGGACGAGGGCAGACGCATTCTCTTTTCGCGGCAGGCCTACGAGCTGAGCCTCAAGTGGCCGAGCTACGACATGGAGTCGGTCTTCGGCGAGGAGCCGGACTTTCCCCACGCCCGCTGCGCCGCGGGCCGCTACTTCTGCTTCTTCGACACCGACGGCACGCTCTACGCCTGCCCCCATCTCATGGGTCTGCAGAAAGGGCGCAGCGTCGTGGCCGACGGCCTTGCAAGGGCCTTCGACGGCCTCGACGACCACGACTGCAGGGCCTGCTACCAGGTATACCACAACGAGTTCAACCTGCTCTTCGGCCTCGACTGGAGGGTGCTGGCCAATCAGATACGGAACAACCTCTTTTCCTTTCACCGCGAACGAGAATGAGGGGCCGTCTCCCTCGTGCGGAAGGCTTCCCCGGCAACGGAGGGTTATGACCAATGAGCCTTGCTGACAGGGCCGTATTCTTCGGGAGGGTCATAAAGTCGCGGCTCACCGGCGCGCGCGCGCCGCTCGTGGTTGTGCTCAACGTCATCAACCGCTGCAACCTGCGGTGCATATACTGTTACGGCGAGTACTACGACAGGAAGGTCGCCGACTTCACCACCGGCGAGCTGAAGGACCTCATAGACGAACTCGCCGCCATGGGCACCAAGTCCATAACCATAGGCGGCGGCGAGCCGCTGCTCAGAGGCGACATAGGCGAGATAATAGCCCACGTCAAGAGCCGCCGCATCGAGTGCGGCATGAACACCAACGGCACTCTCATACCGAAGAAGATCGACGCCGTCTCGCAGCTCGACTCGGTCTGCGTGAGCCTCGACGGCGACGAGGTGCCCAACGACCTCAACCGCGGCGACGGCACCTACCGCCGCATCGTGGAGGGCATAAAGGCCGCCAGGGCCGCCGGCGTCCACGTCCACACCAACACGGTGCTCACGAGGAACAGCATAGGGTCCATAGACCATATCATGAGGCTCGCCCGCAAGCTCGGCTTCATGACGGAGTTCAACCTGCCCTTCTACCTCGGCGAGAGGGACTCGAAGAACGACGAGCTCTATCCAGACGACGAGCAGTGCCGCCGGGCGTGGCGCAAGATACTGGACTACAAGGCCAGGGGCTATCCCGTGCTCTTTTCGAGGGCCTCGCACCTCTACGCCCTGCGCTGGCCCGACTACCGCCGGCGCGTCTACTACGACGAGGACCCCGACTTCGATTACATACGCTGTTACGCCGGCAGGCTCATGTGCTTCATAGACAGCGACGGGTCGGTCTACCCCTGCGCGCAGCTTATCGGCACCTTCGAGGCCCGCAACATACGCGACGAGGGCGGCTTCGCCGCCGCCTGGGAGCACCTGGCGTCAAACCCATGCAGGACCTGTTACTTCACGTGCTTCAACCACTTCAACCTCATCTTCAGGCTCGACGCCTCCACCATCGCCGAGACCGTGAAGAACACCTTCAGGGAAGCGCTCTGATGTCAGCCGTGTGGGAGAAGGCCGCTTTCTTTCTGAAACTCCTTCGCCTCAGGGCCACCGGCGCCAGGGCGCCCCTCTTCGTCTTCTTCAACGTCACCAACAGGTGCAACGCCCGCTGCTCCTACTGCTTCGGCGCCTACTACGAACGTTACGCAAGCGAGCGCCGCAGGGAGCTCACGACGGGGCAGATACTCTCCGTCATAGACGGGCTCTCGGATATGGGCACGCGCCGCATAGGCATCACGGGCGGAGAGCCCCTTCTGAGAGAGGACATAGCCGAGATCATAGCCCGCATAAGGGAGCGGGGCATGAGCTGCGGGCTCAACACCAACGGCTTTCTCGTGCCCGCGAGGCTCGACGACATCAGGGGCGTGGACAACGTGACCATAAGCCTCGACGGCGACAGGGACGCCCACGACGCCAACAGGGGAAAGGGGAGCTTCGACAGGGTCATGGCCGCCGTGGAGGCCGTGAGGGCCGCCGCCATACCGCTCCACCTGAGCACGGTCGTGACCGCGCGCAACAGGGACTCGCTCGATTTCGTAATGGAGTTCGCCAGGCAAAGGGGCGTACCCGTCCAGGTGAGCCCCCTCTACGAACGCTTCTGGGGCGAGAAGGACGAGGGCTTCCCGGCAAAGCTCGATCAGGGGGAGCTGCGCGAGACCATCGGGCGCGTCATGGAGTACAAGCGCCGGGGATACCCGGTCTTCTTCTCGCTCAGGACCTACGAGAAGATACTGGCCTGGCCCTACGGCGACCGCGACAGGGTGGTGGGCGAGGAGCCGGACTTTCCCCACGCCCGCTGCTACATGGGCCGCCTGCTCTGCACCATCGACGCCAGCGGCGACGTCTACCCCTGCGCCCAGCTCGAGGGCTTCAGGGTGAAGAACGCCGTGGAGGACGGCCTGCGCGATGCCTTCGACAACATAGCGGACCACGACTGCCGGGCATGCCTCTGGGCCTGCTACAACGAGTACAACCTCCTCTTCGCCCTCGACCCCGCCGTCCTGTGGAACACGGTGAGGAACGCATTGACGCACTGAGGGGCCATGGACAACGGTACGGACATATCGGTCGTAGTGCCCGTCTACAACGAGCGCGAGGTGCTGCCCCACCTCTACGAGCGGCTCGCCTCGGTGCTCGAGGGCCTGGGGATGAGCTACGAGATAATCTTCGTCAACGACGCGAGCACCGACGACTCGCTCCATATCCTGCGGGGCCTTCACGAGCGCGACGGCCGCGTGAAGATACTCTCCTTTTCGCGCAACTTCGGCCACCAGACGGCCGTCACCGCCGGGCTCAACTTCAGCCGCGGCCGCGCCGTCGTCGTCATGGACGGCGATCTCCAGGACCCGCCCGAGTGCATACCGGCCTTTGTCGCCAGATGGAGGGAGGGCAACGAGGTCGTCTACGGCGTCAGGAGAAAGCGCAAGGAGAGCCTCATGAAGAGGGCGCTCTACAAGGTCTACTACCGGGTGCTGCGCCTCCTCTCCAAGGTGGACATACCGCTCGACAGCGGGGACTTCTGCCTCATGGACCGCAAGGTGGTCGAGCTCCTGAACCACATGCCCGAGCGCAACCGCTTCGTGCGGGGGCTGCGCCGCTGGGTGGGCTTCAGGCAGGCGGGCGTGCCCTACGAACGCGACGCCCGCTACGCCGGCGAGTCGAAGTACACCTTCTTCAAGCTCGTAAAGCTCGCGCTCGACGGCATCGTGAGCTTCTCGGAGCTGCCGCTCAAGGCCTCGGTGCTCATAGGCTTCGCCATATCGATAATGACGGTCGTATACTCCTTCTATCTCATAGTCAACAGGATCGTCCACCCCGCAAACCAGATACCGGGCTGGACGTCCATCATCGTGGCCGTCACCTTTCTCGGCGGCATAGAGCTCATGGTCATGGGTTTCCTCGGCGAGTACCTGCTGAGGATATACGACGAGGTCAAGGACCGTCCCCAGTACATACTCAACGGGGTCATAGGATTCGAGGAGAAGGGCGATGCCGAGGGTGTCGGTGGTGATTCCGGCCTACAACGCGGAGAAGTACATAGAGAAGTGCCTGGCCTCTCTCAGGGCCCAGAGCTATGACGACTACGAAGTGATAGTCGTCGACGACGGCTCCACGGACCGCACGGCCGAGCTGGCCGCCGCATACGCCCGTGTCGTGAAGGCGCCGCGAAACCTCGGCGAGGGGGGCGCCCGGAACCTCGGCGCCCGCGAGGCCGAGGGCGAGATACTGGCCTTCACCGACGCCGACGTGGTCGTGCCCGAGGACTGGCTCGAAAAGATCGTCGCCACCATGGACAAAGAAGGGGTCGAGTGCGTGGGAGGCGGCTACTGCGGCTCCATGGGCGACGGCTTCATCGAGCGCTTCGCCTTCCACGAGCTCGCCTACAGGCGAAAGGACCTCGCCGGAGAGGTCAACACCATAGTCTCCAACAACTTCGCCTGCCGCCGCGACGTCTTCTGGGAGTTCGGCGGCTTCCCGGAGCGCTACAAGGTCGAGGACCTGCGGCTCTCCTACCTCATAAGCAGGAAGTACAGGATCCTGTGGGACAGGACGAACGGCGTCTACCATCACTTCCGTCCCGACCTCTACGGCTACCTGCGCCAGATGTACTACTTCAGCAGGGACACGGTCTGGACCTACTACAGCTACCCGGAGCTCGTCTTCCACAGGACCCACCAGGGCAGGCTCATATACGTCGAGATAATGAGCGTGCTCGCCGCCCTGGCGGCCGCTCCCCTCTGGCCGGCGGCGCTGCTCTTTGCGCCCATGGCCGTGGGGGCCCTCAACTACGGGTTCCTCAGCCACCTCGCCCGAAACCGTCTGTCCGTGGCCCGGTCCATGGGCGTTATCATAGCGAGAGACCTTGTCGTCTCCCTCGGCATCGTCACGGGCGCGGCGCTCTGCGCCGGCGACGCATGGTCGCGGCGCTTCGGCTCCGCCAGGGGATGCGCGGAAGCGGGGAGCGACACCGATGAAGAGAGAAAGGACTTCGTGAAGTGAGGAGACCGTTATGAAGATACTTCTTGTAAACCCTCCGTGGTACAGGCTCCAGGGCGCCTCTCTGGTGCACTATCCGCCGGGTCCCTGCTTCGTGGCCGGGGCGCTCGAGAAGGCGGGCTACGAGCCGGTGGTCTGGAACGCCGACTTCGACCCGGCCGTCAGGTCCGTCATAGGGGGCACCAACGTGCTCGACACCGACGAGCTCACGCAAAAGCACAGCATCTACCAGAAGAACCTCAACGACCTCTCGGCGCCCGTGTGGCGCGAGGTGGCCTCCATGATCGAGCGCTTCGCACCCGACGTGCTCGGCGTCTCGGTCTACAGCGCAACATACAAGGCGGCCCTCAACGTGGCCCGCATAGCAAAGGAGGTGAACCCCGCCGTAACGACCGTCTTCGGAGGCATACACCCCACCATAGCCACCGAGGAGGTGGCCTCGCAGCGCGACGTGGACTTCGTCGTCTTCGGCGAGGGCGAGCGCACGGTGGTGGAGCTCGTGGGGGCCCTGGAGGCGAGAGACGGCGCTGGCCGCGACTTCTCCTCCATAAAGGGCATCGCCTTCAAGGACGGGGACGGCAACGTGGTCAGGACCGAGCGGCGCGAGTACATAGAGGACCTCGACGCCGAGGTCTACCCGGCCCGCCACCTCATCCACGACGTGGAGAGCTACCCGCCAACGGCCTTCCAGGGCATATACGGCTCGCGGGGCTGTCCCTTCAAGTGCATATTCTGCGGCTCCTTCAACCTCTGGGGCTACAGCGTGAGGACCAGGAGCGCCGAGACCCTGGTGGCCGAGATCGAGGAGACACACCGCCGCTTCGGCACCCGCTACTTCTACCTCTGCGACGACATATTCTTCATAAACCGCGAGCGGGCGCGCCGCTTCTGCGAGCTGCTCATCGAAAAGGACCTGGGCGTCATGTGGTCGGCCCAGACGAGGGCCGAGATGGTGACCGACGAACTCCTTGCGCTCATGAAGAAGGCCGGCGGCCAGCACGTGGCCATTGGGGTCGAGACCGGCGACGAGAGGATAAGAAAGCTCATAAAGAAGGGCAACACGCTCGAGCAGATGCGCCGCGCCGCAAGGCTCGTCCACAAGCACGGCCTGACGCTCGTCGGCTTCTTCATGTTCGGCTTCCCCTGGGAGTCGCGCGAAGAGATAAGGCGCACCGTCGAGTTCATGAAGGAGATAAACCCGACAATCGCCTTCCCCTACATAGTCACGCCCGCCCCGGGCACGGAGTTATCGCAGATATCGCACGAGATGGGCCTTGTGGGACCCGACCGGGAGCTCGAGAACTTCTACCACGAGAGCCCGGAGATGTGCCTGAGCGTCAACATCCCCGAGGAGGAGAGAAAGGGCATAATCGACGAAACGCTCAAGGTCTTCGCCGAGCACAACAAGAAGCGCTTCAGGCTCGACGTGCTGAAGAGGCCGCGCTTCTACTACACGCTCTTCCACGACTTCGGGTTCTTCAGAAACCCCATGCAGTTCGTCCAGGTCCTGAGGGACGTGGTCGCGGGCTGAATAGAGGCCGCGGCTATGGAGCAGCACAAAGCAGCGCAGCGCCGCAGCGCCGCCCCTGTGCTCGTCGGCGCGGCGGCGCTCGCCGCCTTCGCGCTCCTCAGCCGCGGGCTCATCACGGGCGACGAGATATTCACCCACGACTCGCTCCTCTCCTACGGCCCCTTCCACTACGCCCTCGACGCCATGAGCGAGGGAATAGTGCCGCTCTGGGACCCCTACAGCATAACGGGGCTGCCCTTCTATCCCAACCTCAACTTCTCGTCCCTCATAGACCCGCTCATACTGCCCTTCATCCCCCTTGCGCGGCTTTCCGGTCCCGACTTCGTGCTCTGGTACGTCCACTTCTGGCTCGTAAAGCTCCTCGTCTTCGCCCTGGGCGCCTATCTTCTCTTCTCCCGTGTGGCCGGGAGCAGGGCCGCCGGGGCCGCCGGAGCGGGCGTTCTCCTTCTGGCCGTCGCGCCCGTCTCCTTCAGGCAGCTCGGCGTCATATGCGCGGTCTACCTGACGCCCATGGTCATGTATCTTCTGCTGCGGCTCTTCGACCCTGGCACGAGACGGCAGACGAGGCTTCGCCTCGCGCTCTTCGTCCTTACGGCAGGCGTCTCCCTGAACCTCTTCATCCCCGTCTACTTCCTCTTCAACATCGTCTTCTACGCCGCCGCCCTTGTGGTCGCCGGGGCCGTGAAGTGGAGGGAGGGGCTCGCGAGGTTCCGGGGCGAAGACGGCCCCGGCCTCCTATTCCTGCTGTTCGTGCTCGCCGCGGCCGTCATGATCTGTGGTCCGCTCCTCGCCCTCTACATCGACTCATCGGGCGGCGAGATATTCCCCCACATACGGATACTCCAGAAGAACGGCTGGGTCTACAAGCAGATGATGGCCTCGGAACTGGCCGGCGACGTGCTCTCCCACAAGTTCACCAGGTCCCTGGGCGTGTACAGCTCGCTGGGCAACCTCGTAAACCTCGTCTATCCCGACATGTTCCGCTCCTACTTCGCAAGGGCCGACTACTTCAGGATGAACGACCTGACGAGCGAGGTCTTCCAGTACATGGGCATCGTGCCCTTCGTGCTGGCCCTGGCGGCCCTTGTGCGCTCGCGCTCGCCCCATCGCCTCGCGGCCCTTCTCATGGTCGTGATCACAGGGGTGAACATGATAAGCCTCGAGGGCGTGCACGACAGGGCGCCCAACGTGGTGCAGAGGCTCTTTTCCGCCGTATTTCCGCCCCTTGAGATGATAGACGTGAAGGAGCAGTTCGGGGGGTTCTTCCTCCTCTACCTCTCCATGCTCTTCTCGCTCGGCGTAAGGCCGCTCTTCGAGGGCCGGGACTTGGGGGCGGCGGCGCGCTCGCTCCTGCGTCCCGTGCTCGTCGCCTCGGCGGCCGTGCTCGCCTTCAAGCTCGCCGTCTCGTGGGCCTGCTTCGGGCGCCTGCTCTTCGTCTCGGGCCTCGATCTCCTCTGCCTCGCCGTGCTCGCCGCCTTCTGCGCCCTCCTCGTCCTCTTTGCGGGGACCGGCAAGGAGAGACGGCGGCCTCTGTTCACGGTCCTTCTCACGGCCTTCCTCTTCATCGACCTAACGGCCGCGGGCGCCGCCATGAAGCGTTACGTGGTCCAGCCCAACACCCTCTCCCCCGTCCTGAAAAAGCACGCCCGCAAGGGCTCTTTCGGCGAAGACTTCGAGCTCTACCGCATCCCCTTCATGGACGTGAGCCTCGTCTACGCCGAGGCGGTCTTCAAGCGGAAGAGCTCCATCGCCCCCGGCGGCGTCCACAGGCAGATGTTCACCACCAAGCGCTACTACGACCTCCTCACAAACGTCCCTCTCGAAAAACACTTCGCCCTCACCGGCATCGTCTATCCCCTGTTGCGGTTCGTCCCCGCCGGTGACGCCGAGCTCGTCCCGGGCAGACGGGAGGCCTTCTCGGCCGTAAGGGAGGCGACCATCGAGGAACTGGGCCGCAAGGTCTTCATAGAGAAGGACGGCGCCGCCGGGGGGCCTGCGGCGGACTTCAAGAGCCTGGACGAGTTTCCCGACGCCCCCTGGCTCATGGCGGTCAACGTAAAGCGCGCCTACCGCCGTTTCCTCGAAAGGGAGAAGGCCCTTGTGGAAGGGGCGAGGAGACGGGCCGGCGACTATATCGAGACCGACCGCTTCGGGGTGCGGCTCCTGGAGTTCACGCCCAACACGGCGGTCTTCGGCGTCCGAAGCCGCGTCGACGGCTATCTCTACTACAACGACGGCTGGAGCCGGTACTGGAGGGCGACGGTCGACGGCCGCGAGGCGGAGCTTCTCGTGGCGGACTACAATTCCAAGGCCGTCGCGCTGTCGGCCGGCGAGCACACCGTAAGGCTCGTCTACGACCCCCTGCACTACAGGCTCGGTCTCTTCGCCTACCTCGCGGCAATCGCCGCGCTGCTGGGGGTCGTGCTCCTCAACACACGCCGTTGAAGGTCCTGCGCCTCCTCTCCGGGACCGGCTTGAGAAAAAGACGCGGCGGGGTGTTTTTTGTCTTGAGGCCGGCGGCACCCCGTGTTAAGGTCGCAGAGATGACCTTTCCCGCCTCTGCCTTGCCTCCCAAGTGCTTGATTTTAATAGCAGTTCCATTTCCGTTACACTTTCCGGCGCCACGGCGCCAGCCTCTCCCCTGAAAGACGAGGGACGAAAAAAAGCTGCCTGTGACCGGCGTCACATACCGTCTTACGCCCCTTTGCTATCATGGAGACAGGATAAAGAAGAAGAGCTTGCAGTGCATACACTTACAAATATGAGAGAACGGGGGCTTGAGATGAATAGGGGAACGGCAAAGACAAGGACGGCGGCGGCGGTGCTCATCTTCGCACTGTTTTTCCCTGTGGCGTCGTCGTATGGGGCCGATGCTACACTCACGTGGAACCCTCCGACCACGAACACCGACGGCTCTCCGCTCACTGATCTCGACGGTTACTACGTCTACTACGGCACCACGTCCGGCAGCTACGACCAGAAGGTCGACGTGGGCAACATAACGGAGTACAAGGTCACGGGACTCACCTCCGGCACCCGCTACTACTTCGCCGTGACGGCCTACAACACGGCCGGCAGGGAGAGCTCCTATTCGGCGGAGAAGAGCAAGGTCGTCTTCGACGCCGACACCACGGCTCCCTCCATATCGGGCGTATACGTATCCAACATCGGCCAGACGAGCGCCGAGATAAACTGGACGACCGACGAGGACGCCGATTCGCTTGTCCGTTACGGCGTCACCGCCTCCTACGGTTCCAACGTCTTCGACTCGTCCATGGGCAAGGCCCACACCATGGTCATAAGCGGGCTCAGCCCCTCGACGACCTACAACTTCCAGGTGCTCAGCACCGACGCCTCGGGCAACCAGGCCTCTTCGGGCAACTACACGTTCACCACCGCCGACGTGCCCGACACGACGGCCCCCGCCATCTCGGACATCAGGTTCACCGACATCACCTCTTCGTCGGTGACCGTCACGTGGAAGACCGACGAGCCCTCCACCTCGCAGGTCGAGTACGGCCTCGACACTTCCTACGCAAGCGCGAGCGCCCTGGACTCGACGCTCACCACGTCACACCGGGTCGTGATCACCGGGCTGTCGGCCTACACGACCTACCACGCGCGCGTCATCTCGGCCGACGCCGCCGGCAACAGCGCGGTTTCGAGCGATCACTACTTCATAACCTCCAACACGGCGCCTTCCATAACGTCGCTTGACGCCAGCCCCTCGTCGGGCTATGCGCCGCTGTATGTGAGCTTCACGGCGGCGGCCTCCGACGCCGACGGCTTCGTGGCGAGCTACGAGTGGGACTTCGACGGCGACGGCGCCTACGACGACGACACGGGCACGGTGGCCGCGGCCTCCCACACCTACACGTCGCCCGGCACCTACACGGCCGTCCTCAAGGTGACCGACAACGGCGGCGCCTCGACGACGGCCCAGGTTACGGTGACGGTCAAGGACGTGGTCAACACCCTGCCCGTAATATCGTCCTTCACGGCCGATCCCCTCTCGGGCACGGCCCCCCTCGATGTGACCTTCAGCGTGTCGGCCTCCGACGCCGACGGCTCCATAGCGGGCTACGAGTGGGACTTCGACGGCAACGGCACCTACGAGGCCTCGACCTCCACCGTGCCGGTCTCCCACACCTACACGGCCCCGGGGACCTACAAGGCTGTGGTGAGGGTCACCGACGACGACGGCGCCTCGGTGACGGCCTCGGTGACCATAGAGGTGGCCGACGCGTCGTCCAAGGGCGCCGACACGACGGGGTCGACGACGACGACCACCACCTCGGCGGACAACACCACCACCTCGTCGCTCGCCGCATCGACGACGGCCCAGGGGCCGGTGACCTCCGACGGCGGCAACTGCTTCATCGCCACGGCCGCCTTCGGCAGCTACCTGGACCCCCATGTGAACGTCCTCAGGCAGTTCAGGGACGAGTACCTGCTGACCAACGCCGCGGGCAGGGCGTTCGTGGACTTCTACTACGCCGTATCTCCTCCGCTCGCGGCCTTCATAGCCGACCACGACTGGCTGCGGGCCGCTGTCAGGGTCGCTCTCACCCCCCTCATCTTCGCCGTGATGTACCCCGCGGCGGCGTTCATCGCGATGGCCGTCTTTGCGGCCGCCGCGGCCGTGAGCGTCTCGCTCTACCGTGACCACCGCCGCCGCCGCGCTCTCAGGAAAAAGTACTCCTTCTGAGCCACGTCCTCTCATCCTCGCCGCCGCGTCCCGGCCTGCCCGGTCCACGGGGGGCCGGGCGCGGCCACTCCCTCCCTCCCCGCCGCCGCAGCGGCGGCCCCCGCGGACCCAAAGATTGACTTGCTAAGCGGCCGTCGCTGTGGTATAAATTCGTATTCAGCGCCTGCGGTCTTCATCCACTGTGAAGGGCCGCGCGAGGGCGGGAAAGGGGCGGACCCGTGCGGCTCGCGGCCGCCAGCGCCCCCTGCGGGCAGAGGCGAAGCCCTTCCCCGACCCATCTCTCTCCCCGGCGGGCCGGAAACGGCCGCCCGCCGGAAATCCCCGTGCGCAGCGCCGGAGAGCGGGTGATGAAGAGTCGGCCCCCTGCCGGCGCCGACGGTGTCCTGCGACCTCCCCACAAGAGGGGCGCGCGCAGACCCACCGACATTCTCCAAGCTCTGACGGAGTACAGATGACAAAGAGCAGGCTCCTGAGGCTTCTCATCGTCCTCACAACGGTCTCTTCCCTTGCGGCCGGCTGCTCGGGCCGCGGCCGGGTGAGGGAAGGGCAGATACCCTTTGTGGTGGCCGACGACGACAGGACCATAGCCGACTACAGGGTGAAGGAAGATGCGTACAGGCTCGTGCCCGGCGACGTGGTGCAGGTGCTCGTCTACAACCAGAAGGAGCTGTCCATGAAGATACGGATACCTCCTTCCGGCGTCATCACCTACCCCTTCATAGGAGACATAGAGGCCCGGGGGCTCACCGTCCAGGAGCTGAGGGACCGCATAGCCGAGGGACTGGCCTCGGGTTACGTGAAGAGACCCCAGGTGGCCGTCAACCTCGATACCGTAAAGGGCCGCAAGGTGTACATCCTCGGGGAGGTGACGACCCCCAAGGTCCTGCCCCTTACCGACGAGATGGACGTCGTTGAGGCCCTGTCGCTGGCGGGAGGGTTCACTCCGTCGGCCGACCGCGAAAACGTCTTCATAATCAGGAAGATCGCCGACGGCAGGAGGGTCATGGATGTGGTCAACATTCAGGCCTTCCTCAAGGAGCTCGATTTCTCGCAGAACGTGATGCTCCAGGGCGGCGACGTCGTCTACGTATCGAGGTCGCTCATCGGTGACGTGGCGGTCTTCATGCGCCACCTCTACACCATAACCATGCCCGTCATGCCCAACCTGATGGAAGGTATCATCCTTACTCCAAGGGTTTACGATACGCTCCAGGGCAAGAGAGAGCGCGTCTTTATCGACTGACGCCGCGAGGGGCCGCAGCGGCGGGGGATCTTGAATAGATGGAGCTGAGGGAATACCTTCGAACCATACTGGCCAGGGCGCGGCTCATCCTGCTCACAACCCTGGTGACCGTGGTGGTCGCCACGGCGGGCGGCTTCATGAAGACGCCGCGCTACGAGGCGACGACGACGGTCCTCATAAAGTCGGCGCTCACCCAGTCGCAGGTCAACATCCCCGGCATCCAGCTCTCGGCCACCCAGGACATCCAGAGAAAGGGCGAGACCTTCGGCAGGATACTGAAGAGCCGTGTCATAGCCGAGAAGACGGTCGATATCCTCGGGCTCGACAGGAAGGTCGCCGCCGGTTCCAAGACCGACCCCCGGCTCGCCGCCGTAAAGACCATCCAGAACTCCATCTCGGCCCGGCTGCTCTCCAAGACCTCCATAATGGAGATATCGGTGCTCTATCCCGACCGCGAGCTCGCCGCCGACATAGCCAACACGGCGGCCAGGGTCTTCGTCGACCACATAGGCGAGATGAACTCGGCCGAGGCGAGGGCGGCCAAGGAGTTCATCATGGAGCGCGTCAGTGTGGCCGAGGCCGACCTCAAGGCGGCCCAGGACAGGCTCCGCGAGTTCATCGCCGTCGAGGGCGCCATCTATCCCGAGAGCAAGGCCAACCTCGTGCTCGCCGAGTTCGTGAGCTTCGAGACGGCGCTCAAGAACACGCAGACCGAGATCGAGCAGGCCAGGAAGAAGATCGAGGAGATCCGCAGGCGGCTGAGCGAGGCCGACAGGACGCTCAAGACGTCGACCACCACCATAATCAACCCCGTGATCCACAACCTCAAGACAAAGCTCGTGGACGTGGAGGTGCGCAAGGCCAACCTCGCAAGCGAGCTCGGCCCCAGGCACCCCCGCATACTGGCGCTCACCGAAGAGGCGGCGAGCATACGGCGCGCCATAGACGGCGAGGTCAAGCGCATAGTGGAGAACGAGGTGACGTCGATCAACCCCGTCTACCAGCAGCTCATGCAGGAACTGGTGACAAAGGAGATCGACTACGGCGTGTTCGTGGAGAAAGAGCGGGCCATACGCGACATCATCTCGACCTTCCCCGTGGAGCTGCGCCTCTCGGCCGAGAAGCAGATAGAGTGGGACACGCTGACCAACTCCGTCAAGTTCGCCCAGAAGAACCTCGACTCCCTCAAAAGCCAGCTCGAGACGGCCCGCATAAGCGAGGCCAGGAAGATAAGCGAGATAAAGGTCATAGACCCGGCCATCCCGCCCACTTCCCCCAAGGGCATCCCGCCGCTCGGCTATACGCTCATAGGCCTTGTCGTGGGGCTGCTGGGCGGCGCCTCGCTCGCCTTCCTCATCGAGTACCTCGACGACTCCATAAAGACCATAGAGGCCGTCGAGGAAGACCTCCAGCTTCCGGTCTACGGCGTCATCCCCCGGATCGGCTCTTCCAGGAAGAGGAGACGCCGGAGAAAGAAGGAGGAGGGCGAGGCCGTGGAGGTGACGATGCTCGAGGAGAGGCTCATCACCCACCTCGAGCCCAAGAGTCCCATAGCCGAGGCCTACCGCTCCTTCAGGACCAACATCCAGTTCACCGATATCGATGAGCGCACCAAGATACTGCTCTTCACGAGCTCGGTGAAGGGCGAGGGCAAGACGACGACGTCGGCGAACCTTGCCATAACCATGGCCCAGCTCGGCAACCGGACCCTCCTCGTCGACGCCGACATGAGAAACCCCATGGTCCACGCCGTCTTCGGGCTCGAGCGCGAGCCCGGCCTCTCCAACATAATAGGCGGGTTCGGCGATCTCAAGAGCGTCGTCAAGCCCTCCGGCATACGCAACCTCGACATCATAACCTCCGGCCCCATTCCGCCCAACCCCTCGGAGCTGCTGAACTCGAAGAGGCTCGACATGATGATCGAGCGCCTCAGGGACCGTTACGACTTCATCATATTCGACACGCCGCCCATCATCGCCGTCACCGACGCGGCCGTGCTCTGCTCCAAGGTTCACGGCGCGTTCCTGGTCATACGGGGCGGGCAGACGAGCCGGCGGCTCTGTGAAAGGGCAAAGGGGCTTCTGGAGAAGGTCAACGCAAACCTGCTCGGCGCCGTCATCAACAACGTAAGGATGTCGAGCCGTTACGGATATGAATACTATTACCAGTACTACTATGGCGAGCAGAAGGGATCGCGGAAAAAGAGACGCCGCAAGTAGGGTCGCTTGCCGGGCGGGGCGGCTGCGTTGAACTCCGCCGAAGCTCAGCGGCGGGCGTCCGTTGCCGACCTCTCGGTGGTCGTGCCGGCCTTCAACGAGCAGGAGCGCATAGCGACGACGCTGGAGCGCATGGTCTCCTATCTCGAGTCCCGGGGCATGGACTTCGAGGTCGTGGTGGTGAACGACGGGAGCACGGACGCCACGGCCGACATCGTCTCCCGCGCGGCGGACGACAACGGCTCCATAAGGCTCATCGACAACGAGGGCAACCGGGGCAAGGGCTTTTCGGTGAGGCGCGGGGTGCTCGAGGCCAGGGCCCCCTTCATCCTCTTCTCCGACGCCGACCTCTCAACGCCCATCGAGGAGATCGAGAAGCTCATGCCCTGCTTCGACGAAGGCTACGACGTGGTCATAGGTTCGCGCAGCCTGCCGGAGTCGAGGATAGTGGTCCATCAGCCCTTCTACCGCGAGACCATGGGCCGCGTCTTCAACCTCATAGTCCGCCTGCTGCTGCTCGGCGGCTACAGCGACACCCAGTGCGGCTTCAAGTGCTTCAGGCGCGAGGCCGCCCGCGAGATATTCGGGCGCTCGGTGCTCGACGGCTTCGCCTTCGACGTGGAGGTCCTCTACCTTGCCGAAAGACTCGGCTACAGCGTGAAGGAGGTCCCCATAGACTGGTACAACTCGCCCAACACGAGGGTGAGCGCCCTGACCGACTCGGTCAAGATGTTCATGGAAGTGGTCAAGATAAGACTGCGCGACTACGACGTCGGGGCCGGCCAGGGTCCGGGGCGCCGGCGCGCCCGATAGTCCAGCACAGGGTCGAAAGGGAGGAGAGTATGATGGGATGGGTCCCGGCCGGGGGACGGCGGCTGACGCAGGTCCTCATGGCTCTTCTGGCGGCGGGCGGGCTCTTCGTCTCTTCCTGCACCACCGCCGACGTGGGTGACGAGGGCGAGGGCGGCCGCCTCGCCGCCGGTTCGGCGGCGGAGATGGAGCGCCGCGAGCGCAGGGCCCTCGGCCTCGACGACGGCCGCCGGGTCGCGGACGAGGGTGAGGCGGACCGCGGGGGGGCAGGCGGGCGGAAGAGCCGCACCGCCGCTCCCCGGAGGCCGGCGCCGCCCTTCAGGGGGGTGGAGACCTCGGGCGAGTATCGGGGCCACAGGTGGTTCATCGACAAGGACCACATGCTCTGGTGGGACGGCCGCCCCTACGTCCCCTTCGGAGTCAACCTCTTCGCCAGGACGAGGCGCGAGGTCGACATCGCCATGGAGCTGGGGCTCAGGGAGTTCGCCATCTGGATAGGCGACTTCCCGGCCGCAGGCTACGAGCGAAGGGCCGCCGCCATGCTGCGCACCGTCGACGACCTGACAAGCTACATAACCGAGAGGGGCGGCACCTACGTCGTCATCCTCGAGCAGGTCTTCACCAGCGACTATACGGGCAGCCGCGGCGACGAGATGACCTTCGTCACCATGAGCGAACTCACCGGCAGGCCCCGCTACTTCAGGAAAAAGGCCTTCGGCGGAGGCCCCATACCCCCGCTCCACAAGGAGAATATCCGCCGCATGACCTTCGACTACTTCAGGATGTTCGGCAAGGCCGTGGCAAAGGACGGGCTCAGGGGCCTGTGTTACCTCAACGAGCTTTCCACAAACATAGGGCTCGGCGGCGAGTGCCTCGAGTCCTCGGCCAGGGCCGGCGAGATGAAGGACGAGGGTTATCCCGACCTGCGCGACGAGCCGGTCCTGCTCGAAGCCTACCGCCGCTGGCTGGCCGGGCGCTTCGGCTCCGTCGGGGAGCTCAACGCGCGGCTCGGCACGGACTACGGCGGCTTCGACGAGGTGGAGTGGGTGACGCCCGCCGACATCACCTATTCGCGCCATCCCTGCCGCAGCCTCCGGGTGCGCGACGACATACAGAACCGCTTCTGGGTCGACTTCTGGGCCGGCCAGTACGTCTCCTACGCCCGCAAGGCGAGGGAGCTCATCGGCGATGTGCCCTTCTTCTCGAAGGCCCTGGACTACGAGTTCCACCGCTACTCGCTGGAAGAGGCCATAGTGACGGCCGGCACCGACGGCATCGGCCACGACATCTACAGGGTCGTCAACACCACGGAGATCGCCGAGCGCGAGGAACTCGGCCTCCCGGCCTCTCTCGACCTCGACTTCGAGGCCATGCTCGCCGCGGCGCAGAACGCCTCGGGCCGCACAAAGCTCTTCTGGGTGCCCGAGCACGGCTCGGGCGATGCCGAGAGGATGCTCGTCTTCGGCAGCCGCAGGGAGCTGGAGGAGTTTCTACTCGACATGGTGGAACGGGGGGCCAAGGGCTTTTTCACATACCAGCCCGTGGACCCGGCCACGGTTCGCGGCGGGGAGCTCAAGGAGCTCGTGGCGAGGTCCCTTCGCTGGCACGCCGAACTCCGCGGGTCGGTGATCGGCGAGGCGACGAGGCGCTCGGAGAAGGCGGGGGCGGCAGGTCGTGAGAAGTGACCTCCTCCACGACGGCGGGCTCGTGAGAAGCCTTGCGCTCACCTCGGCGGCCGGGGTGGTCCTCGGGGGGATCGTGCTGGCGGCCGGCCCGCTTGCGCCTTTCGTGGTCATCGGCGGCGCGCTGGCGGCGGCCTCGTTCCTCGTGCCGCAGCTCTGGCTCTTCATCACCGTCGTCTTCTCGCTCGGCGTGCCGGGGCTGCCGCTCAAGAAACCGCTCTTCGCCGTGCTGCTCGTCGTCGCCGCCCCGGCGCTCGTCTCGCGCATCAGGCCCTACACGGGCGAAGGCCGCGTCGTCTATGCCGCCGGCTTCCTCGCGGCCCTTCTCGTTTCGTTCGTGGCCGGCACGCACGGAAGAGACGTGGTGGTCACGGCCGAGTCCGTGGCCCCGGTGGTGCTCTTCTTCGTGGTCCTCACCTGCATCGACTCGCTCGAGCGCGTCTACAGGCTCGTGGGCGCCGTAATCTTAAGCGGTGTCCTCCTCACTCTGTTCCGCTTGACCAACTCGCCGCTGCTGCTCGGCTGGGCCGTGGACCACGTGGCCCTCGGCGCCGTCCTCCTCAAGAGCTTCATCCTGAGCTCCTTTCTGCTGCTGAGCGGCGCCACCGGGCGCAGGGAGGCGCTCTTTGCCGCGAGCTTCTTCATATGCGTGGGCCTCATGCTGGCGCTCAGCAAGACCATGTTCATCACCCTGGCCATCCTCCTCGCCGTGGGACTCTTTTTCACGGAGCTGCGCCGCAAGTTCCTCTACTTCATCGTCATACTCTCCTTCGTCATGCTCGTGCTCCCTCTTTTCATAAGCCCCAGGTTCTTCCTCATCCCCCTCGACGTGGCGCCCACGGGACACCCGGTGCTCTACATGCTCACCGACGCCATGTCGAATATAGAGAATCCCGAGGGCACGACCCTTGGCGGCAGGCTCACGGACCTCAAGCGCGGCTTGAACTACCTGGAGGAGCATCCAGGCACGCTCCTTACCGGTGTGGGCGTAGGCATGGCGACCAAGGCCGTCTACTACTCGCACCTGGCCATAGGGGAGACGGTCTCCCACGGTTTCTTCACGAGCGGCTACCTGACCATGCTCATCGAGATCGGGACGATGGGGCTTGTCTTCTTTCTGCTGCTGATAGTGACGTCGCTTCGCGATCTCCTGAAACTCATGGCCCGTTACAGGCGCACGGGACGCACAAGGGAGCTCTATCTCTGCCTCGCCCTCTTCATGATCGTCGTGGGCGTACTCATCGAGGCCCTCGTGGGACACGCGGTCATAGATTACATCCTGTGGATATCCTTCGCCCTTACGTCCATACTCAAGCGGCTTGACGAGGGGGGTGGAGAGGGCGGCCCCGAGGCCGCCGGCCGTCATGGATAGCCTGCGCGTCGACGAAAGGGAGCCGCCCCTGGCCGTCGCGGTTGTCGCGGCGGCCTCTATGCTCTGCGCGGTCCTCATCCTCCGGGACCTGCCGGCAAGGAGCCTCTGGACCGACGAGTTCACGAGCATCGATGTCGCCTCGCTTCCGCTGCGCGAGATCGCGGCCTGGGCGGCCGGCGACGTCCATCCCCCGCTCTATTACGTCCTCCTCCACTTCTGGAGGGAGCTCGCAGGAGCGGGCGAGACTGCGGCCCGCATATTCTCGGTGCTGCCGGCCGCGGCCACGGTCCCCCTCGTCTACCTCTCGGCGCGGCATGTGGCGGGCTGGAGGGTGGGGCTTCTGACCGCCGTGATGCTGGCCGTCTCGCCGCTTCTCGTGCTGCGCGGCGGCATGGTGCGCTGGTACACACTGGCCCTCGCTCTCTCGTGGGCGTCCATACTCTTTTTCCTGCGGGCCGTCGAGGGGGGAGGGCTGCGCCGCTGGGCGCTCTACGCGGCGGCCACGACGCTGCTCATATACACCCACTACCTGCCGGGGAGCATCGTCATCGGCCAGGGCCTCTATCTCCTCATCGAGCACCGCCGGGACCGGCGTCTTGCGCGAAACTTCTTCCTCGCCCTCTCGGCCGTGGCGCTTTTGTACCTGCCGCAGCTCGGCGTGCTGGCAAGTCAGCTTCTCTACGCGCCGCACCACGGCTCGCCGGCGCCCATGGCCTACGGCCTCAAGGGCGCCGTGGTGAAGGCGGGCTACACGCTCTACGCCTTCGCCCTCGGCGAGACCGTCCTGCCCTGGGACCTGAAGGTCACGGCCGCCGCTGCCGCCGCCTTCGCCGCCGCCGCGCTCGCCGGTCTCGTCGGGGCCTGGAGAGTGCGCGGGGTCCCGGCCTTCGTCCTCTGCTTTCTCATCGTGCCTCTCGTCTTCCTCATACTCCTTACGGCCACGGTCTTTCCGTCCGAATCGTTCCACCTCTTTCCGGGTCTTCTGCTCTTTGTCCTCCCAACCTTCTACCTGACGGCGGCCATCGGCCTCACGGTCCTTCCGGCAAGGCTCTCGGCGGTCTCTTTCGCCGTCATCGTGGCGGCCTGGTGCTACTCGCTGGGCAACCTCTATGCGAAGCGGGGCTACATAAATCCGAATTATGTGATACCATGGAGAGAGGCGGCCGCCGTGCTCGAAGAGCGGGTGAGGCCCGGCGAGCTCGTCATAGCCACGGACAGGTCGCTCTATTATTACCGCCGGGGCGTGGACATGGTGCTTCTCGACGAGACGAAACGGAAGGGCGCGGTGGAGGAGACGGTGGAGAGGAGCGCTCCGCCCGCGCTGTGGCTCCAGGTGCGAGATCGGGGCAACCCGGAGGATACGCGCCACATCGAGACCTTTCGCCGCAGCCTCTCCGGCCGCTACAGACTCGCCTCGGCCCTGGGCTTCGTGGCCGAGGACCCGATGACGGTGAGCTTCAAGGAGCGCCTTCTCCGGCGTCCCGTACCGAAGTACAAACTCATGATCTACCGCTATGTAAAAAAAGAAGAAGGATGAGAGAGAGAGAGGGACCGGCATACTGGCTGGTGAACATTGCGATGGTCCTGGCCGTCGTGGCGGCGGCGCTTGTGCTCTTCGAGTGGTGGGCCAGGGCCACGGGACGATTCGTGCCGGAGGACAAGAGCCGCATAAGGGCCGAGGAGAGGCTCTACTTCCTCAAGGACGACACGCTCGGCTGGATAGGAAAGCCCAAGGCCTCCTACAAGGTCAGGGGCACGCGGGAGGACACGGTGGTGCTCAACAACTCGCTGGGCCTGCGCGACCGCGAGTTCGCCGCCGACAGGCCCGCCGGCACCACACGCATAGCCCTGCTCGGCGACTCCTTCATCTGGGGGTTCGGCACCGAGAGGGCCGAGGACCGCTTCGGCGACGTGCTCGAGGAGCTCCTGCGCCGCCGGGGCCTAAAGGTCGAGGTCTACAACTTCGCCATAGCCGGCTGGGGCACGGACCAGCAGTATCTCGCCTACAGGCGTATAGTCTCCGCCTACAACCCCGATCTCGTCATCCTGGCCTATTACGTCAACGACGCCCTCGACAACGTGACGCGCCAGGGCAAGCCCTACTTCGAGATCGTCGGCGACGGGCTCGAGCTGCGCAACGTGCCCGTGAGCCGCGAGGGCGAGCAGGAGTGGGCCGAGGAGGGGACCATGGGGGGGCTCAAGACCTTCCTCGGCACGAGGTCGTACACCTACCGGCTCCTCCGGGACCTGACAAAGCGCAGCGCCCTCTTCTTCAACACCATGGTCTCGCTGGGACTGCTCGACGACCCGTTCGAGGGGCGCGACCCCGCCTACCTGCGCAGGCTCGCCTCGATGCTCATAAGGCGTCTGGCCGAAGAGGTGAAAAAGGACGGGGCCGAGCTCATGCTCCTCTTCATACCCGACAGGGCCGAGGTGGAGGGAGAGCCCATGGACTACGTGATGCGCAGGATCGTGGAGGTGAAGGACGGCCTGGCCGGCGAAGACTTCGGCGTGCCGTCGCTGGACCTCACGCCGCTGCTCGCCGCCGAGGCGGCCCGCTCGCAGCGGCCTCTGTACCAGCGCTTCGACGGCCGCCACTGGACCGTTGAAGGAAACCGCTTCGTGGCGCGGGCCGTGGCGGCGTTCCTCGAGGAGCGCCGCCTCGCGCCCTTTTCCCGCAGGGAAAGTTTTCCGCCTAAATAATGGGAGTTCCACGGGGCGGGCCGTTTAAACCTCTTGACAGAAGTTACGGATATTTATATGATTAAACATTCTCTTTTTGACGGGTGAGAAGGGACTGCATCGTATGCTCGAAGGTCTTTCCGAAAAACTGCGCCGGGTGCTCAAGGGGGTGAGGGGCCAGGGGACCCTCACGGAGTCGAACATAAAGGAGGCCCTGCGCGAAGTGCGCATGGCGTTGCTCGAGGCGGACGTCAACTTCGCGGTCGTCAAGGAATTCACGGCGGCCGTGAAGGAGAAGGCCATGGGCGGGGAGGTGCTGGCGAGCCTTACGCCGGGGCAGCAGTTCACCAAGATCGTGAAGGACGAGCTCACCCGTTTTCTCGGCGGCGCCGCGGCGGAGCTCGAGCTGAAGGGGCGTCCCGCGGTCATCATGATGGTGGGACTGCAGGGCTCCGGCAAGACGACCACGACGGCCAAGCTGGCACGTTTTCTCAAGGGCCGCGGCAGAAGCCCCCTCGTCGTCGCCGCCGACCTCGTGCGGCCCGCGGCGGTGCTCCAGCTCCAGAGGCTCTCCAGGGAGGTGGGGGCGGACTTCTTCGACATCGGTGACATGAAGGACCCCGCCTCCATATGCGCCGAGGCGCTGAGGGTGGCGGCCATCAAGGGTTACGACACGATGCTCGTCGACACGGCCGGCCGCCTCCACATCGACGACGGCCTCATGGAAGAGCTCAGGACGCTCAAGTCCATACTCAAGCCCTGCGAAACACTCTTCGTCGCCGACGCCATGACGGGACAGGACGCGGTGAACACGGCGGGCGGCTTCCACGAGGCCATCGACATAACGGGCGTGGTGCTCACCAAGCTCGACAGCGACGCCAGGGGCGGCGCGGCCCTCTCCATGCGCATGACCACGGGCAGGCCCGTGAAGTTCGTGGGCCTGAGCGAGAAGATGGACGGCCTGGAGGTCTTTCATCCCGACAGGCTGGCGGGACGGATCCTCGGCATGGGAGACGTGCTCACGCTCGTGGAGAAGGCCCAGGCCGTGGTCGACAGGGAGCAGGCCCGAAGCCTGGAGCGCAAGATCCGCAGGGACGCCTTCACGCTCCAGGACTTCAAGGACCAGCTCCGCCAGATAAGGAAGATGGGCTCGCTCGACTCCATCCTCTCCATGATCCCTGGCTTCGACGCCCTCAAGAAATCCAAGGGACTGACGGTGGACGAGCGCGAGTTCAAGGTCGTGGAGGCCATAATCGACTCCATGACCGTCAAGGAGAGGCTCAATCCCGCGTGCCTCAACGCAAGGCGCAAGCAGCGCATAGCGGCGGGCAGCGGCACCACCGTGCAGGATGTGAACAGGCTCATAAAGCAGTACGACCAGATGCGAAAGCTCATGAAGCGCTTCAGCAAGAAGGGGGCCAGGGGCCTGAAGGGGCTCTTCCAGGGCCTGGGACGCTGAGGCCCCGCCGCGCGCTTCATGCACCGGGACGCCGTGTCTTGCCCTGCGGCGTTCCCGCTGAAAATCCACGATGAAAGGAGGTGATGACTGTTGGCGGTAAGGATAAGGCTTGCGAGACACGGACGCAAGAAACGGCCGTTTTACCGTATAGTTGTTGCTGATGCGAGCTCTCCGCGAGACGGCAGATGCATCGAAGTGGTAGGCACTTACGATCCTAATCACGATCCGGCTGCTGTTGACCTCAAAGCTGAAAAGATTGTCGCCTGGCTCAAGAAAGGCGCGAGTCCCTCTGAGACGGTAAGGCAGATCTTGAAGAAGGCAGGGGTAGGGATACAGAAAGCTGGAGGTGCTGGATGAAGGATCTGATAGAGACTATCGCAAAGGCACTGGTGGACCATCCAGAACAGGTCAGGGTGACGGAGGTCGAGGGCGAGCGCTCCTCCGTCATCGAGCTTTCGGTGGCCAAGGAGGACCTCGGCAAGGTCATAGGCCGGGAAGGCAAGACGGCCAAGGCCATAAGGACCATACTGACGGCCGCCTCCACGAAGTTGAAGAAACGCTCCGTACTCGAGATCATTGAGTGAAGGGAAGGGGCTCGTCGTCGCAGGGCGCATAGTCGGCGTGCACGGCGTGAGGGGCGAGTTGAAGCTCGCGCCCTACGGGGACCCCGAGGCGTTCGACTTCAGGGAGGTCTCCGTATCGGCCGGAAGGCGTCTGCGCACCCTCGGGGTAGAGAGGGCGAGGGTGCACAAAGGGCGCATACTGCTCAAGCTCCGCGGCCTCGACGACCGCAACGCGGCCGAAGGGCTCGTGGGGGCCGAGGTCCTCGTGGAGAGGGCGGCCCTGCCGCGGCTCGCCGAAGACGAGTACTACCAGTGCGAACTCCTGGGACTCCGTGTCTGGACCGAGCAGGGAAGGCTGCTCGGCGTGGTGAAAAACATCATCGCTACGGGCGGCAACGACGTCTACGAGGTCGAGGGTCCCGGGGGAGAGATCCTTATACCAGCAATAAAAGAGGTCGTCAGGACCGTCGATGTCGAGGGCGGCAGGATCACCGTGAGGCTCATGGAGGGGCTCGGCGGCGACTGACGCCCCCCAGACGGTGCGGCGGACCGCGCAAAGGGGCGTTTTTGTCCCTGCGGCCCCGTGGAAGGCCGGCAACGGCCCCCGAATATTTCGACATAACGACCGGCTCGACCATGCGTTTCGACATATTGACGCTCTTTCCGGCCTACTTCGATTCGCCGCTCAAGCAGAGCGTTCTCGGCAGGGCGGCGCAGCGCGGGCTCATAGAGGTGCGGACCCACGATATAAGGGACTTCGCCCGTGACAGGCACAGGACCACCGACGACAGTCCCTACGGCGGCGGTGCGGGCATGGTCATGAAGGTCGAGCCCGTTGTGGCCGCCATAGAGTCGCTCGTCGGCCCGAGGGAGCCGGGCGTGCGGGGCGCCTCCGCCGGCGAACGGGTCGTGATGCTCACCCCGCAGGGCGAGCCCTTCGACCAGGCCATGGCCTCGAGGCTTGCCGCCCTCGAAAGGGTCGTACTCCTGTGCGGCCGCTACGAGGGCTTCGACGAGCGCATAAGGGCCTTCGTCGACATGGAGCTCTCGGTGGGCGACTACGTGCTCTCCGGCGGCGAGCCGGCGGCCCTCGTCGTCGTCGACGCCGTGGCGAGGCTCGTCGAGGGAGTGCTCGGAAACTCCGCGTCGGCCCTGACCGACTCCTTTTCGTCGGGGCTGCTCGAACACCCGCACTACACGAGGCCCGATGAGTTCAGGGGACTGACCGTCCCGGCGGTGCTCCTCTCCGGCGACCACGGGGCCATCGAGCGCTGGCGCAGGGCCGAGAGTCGCAGGCGCACGCTGCAAAGACGGCCCGACCTCGCGGCCCGGGGCGCAAGGCTGGGGGGACGGTGAGCCGCCAGGGGCTCCATGTAGAGGCAGGGACCCTCTGAGCGGTGATTATTCTACGATCAACAGTCAGTTGCGGCTTTTAGTTGAAGCGGTACATGAATAGGGAGGATGTGGTGACATGGCAACCGTAGGCGATATCGAAAAAGAATTTCTCAGGACCGACCTGCCCGACTTCAGGCCCGGGGACACGGTGGTCGTCAACGTGAGGATCAAGGAGGGCGAGAAGGAGAGGATCCAGGCCTTCCAGGGCACGGTCATAAGGAAGCGCGGCGGCGGCACGGGCGCCACCTTCACGGTCAGGAAGGTCTCTTACGGCATCGGTGTGGAGAGGATATTCCCCCTCCACTGCCCGTCCATCGAGTCCGTCAAGGTGCTCAACCGCGGCAAGGTCCGCCGCGCAAGGCTCTACTACCTGCGAAACCTCAAGGGCAAGGCCGCAAGGATCAAGACAAGGCGCTGAGACCGCGGCACCGCGTCCCGTCTCATCCCGCCGCTCTTCACGCCGGAGGGGCACGCCATGGCAGGGGAGAAAGCGTCGGCTCCGGGCCCCACCGCGGAGCTCGAGGCCCAGGCCCGAAAGATGGGGGTCGAGGCCGTGGCAGGCGTTGACGAGGCCGGACGCGGCCCCCTCGCTGGCCCCGTGGCCGCCGCGGCGGTGGTCTTCGCGGGCGCGCCGCCAGAGATCGGCATCGACGACTCCAAGAGGCTCGCGCCGCGGCTTCGCACGAGGCTCGCCGCCGAGATATTCCGCACTGCCAGGGCCGTGGGCCTTGGCCTTGCCTGGCCGGCCGAGATCGACGGGCTCAACATCCACAGGGCGACCCTCCTCGCCATGGAACGGGCCGTCGCCCGCCTTGCTCCCGTCAGGCCACGGCTCCTGCTCATCGACGGCATCCACACAACGGCCCTCGGCGTCGAACAGAGGACCGTCAAGGGAGGCGACGCCAGGTGCCTCTCCATAGCCGCCGCCTCCATAGTGGCCAAGACGGCGCGCGACCGCATCATGGAGGCCTACGAGCGCATCTACCCGGGTTACGGCTTCGGCAGCAACAAGGGCTACGGCACGGCAAGACACATCGACGCCCTCCGCGCCCTCGGCCCCACGCCCATACACCGCAGGACGTTCCTCGGCAGGATTCTCGATGTCCGGAACCTTTCCGGCATCTCCCGGTGAACACCCTTAGGCGAACATCTCCCGATGAGCACCTCTGCGAACAGTGAGCTCGGCCGCCGCGGCGAGGACGAGGCCGCAAGGCTCCTCACGGCGAGGGGCTACAGGATACTCGCCCGCAACTACCGCACGCGCCGCGGCGAGGTCGACATAGTGGCCGCCGACGGAGACGCAATCGTCTTCGTCGAGGTCAAGACCCGCGCCGGCGCCGGCTTCGGCGCCCCTGCGGCCGCCGTCGACGCCCGCAAGATGCGCCGCATGACGCTCGCCTCCCGCGCCTTCCTCGCCCTCCACGGTCTCGAGGACAGGCCCGCCCGCTTCGACGTGGTGAGCGTCGAGATCCGCGACGGCCGCACAAGGTGCGAGCTCATAAAAAACGCCTTCGATGCCCCCGACTGACCTACTTTCTTTTTTGAAAAAAAAGAAAGTAGGCAAAGAAAAAACAATGGATCTTCATGGGCGTCGCGGTGTCGTCGGTACGCAAAGCGGCCCTCGTCTCCATCGCTCGTGCCTGCGCTCCTTCAGGGAAGGTGTTTGGGCAGGGAAAGACAGGGGTTCTTGATGGGGGTCGCGGCGGCGTCGGCGCGCAAGGCGGCCCTCGTCTCCATCGCTCGTGCCTGCGCTCCTTCAGGGAAGGTGTTTGGGCAGGGAAAGACAGGGGTTCTTGATGGGGGTCGCGGCGGCGTCGGCGCGCAAGGCGGCCTTCGTCTCCAGCGCTCGTGCCTGCGCTCCTTCAGGGAAGGTGTTTGGGCAGGGAAAGACAGGGGTTCTTGATGGGGGTCGCGGCGGCGTCGGCGCGCAAGGCGGCCTTCGTCCCCATCGCTCGTGCCTGCGCTCCTTTAGGGGGCGTCTTCCTTCAGGGGTCTTGACGCCCTGCGGCGGATCTCTTCGGTTTTGATGCGGAATCGAGGGGAGTTGAGAGTCTTTTTCGGGGGGCTCAGCGGTCCCACATCCCCCTGCCGCCGCCTTCTTCGGGTTTGTCCTCGAAGGGCGAGCGGTCGATGAGCGGAACCGGGCGGCGCGGCTCTCGGGGCTTGGGGTGCGAGTCGGTGGAGGTCCTGATCTCCTCCACCGCCTCAAGGCGCATCCCCTCGAGGAGATCGACGGCCTCGGCCGCCCGTTTGCGCCCGTCCGGGTCGAGCCGCGGCGCAAGGGAGCGGAGCGAGTCGATAAGCGCCGCCGCGTAGTCGTCGAAGACCCTGGCCACGCGGCGCTGCCTGCGCGGTCCGGGCTCGTCGGACCAGCGGATGTTCCTGAGCATCCGCGCCGTCTCGTCGCTCCTGCGGGAAGCCTCCTCCATGGCCGGCGCGGCCTCGGGCATGAGGGGCTCCACGGCCCTGCCCAGCGCCGCCTCGAACTCGTCCACGTGCCTTAGCGCGATGGAGACGCAGTCGGTCTGCGCCGCGGCCGGCCGGGGGATGAGGAAGAAGGCGATAACGAGGATGGCGGTCGTCATAAAGGTATCCTGCCCGCGCCGGCTGCCTCGCGGGGGGCTGCACCGGGGGGGCGGCCCGCAAGGGCGTAAAAAATCCCGCCTGGCGCGGGCCGACCCCCCGGTGCAGCCGAAGACCCGAATAACATACGATGGGGGGAAACGCGGGCCTGTGGCCCTTCTACGGAAGAAAATTTCCCCCGGTGCAATAATTATACAGAAAGGTGTCAGGGGTGTCAAATCGTCGAGACGGTGATAGAAAGGTTCTCATGCTGGTGGACGGCAACTCCCTCGTCTACCGTGCTTACCATGCCATGCCCCACCTCACCGCGCCCGACTCCACGCCCACGGGCGCGGTCTACGGCTTCACGCAGACCCTTCGAAAGCTCATGCGCGAGCACCGTCCCACCCACATGGCCGTGGCCTTCGATCTCAAGGGTCCCACGGTGCGCCACGCCCTCTACGGCGACTACAAGATCGACCGCCCGCCCATGCCCGGCGACCTGGCGCGGCAGATACCGGTCGTAAAACGCGTCGTCGAGGCCATGGGCGTGAAGGTGATGGAGATGGAGGGCTACGAGGCCGACGACATCATCGCCACGGCCGTCAAGGCGCTGCAAGACCCGGACGCCGTGGACATAAAGATAGTCAGCTCCGACAAGGACCTCTGCCAGCTCGTGGGCGAGGGCGTGGTCATGATCGACGCCGCCACCGGCAGGGTGCGGACCCCCGAGTACGTGCGCGGGAAGTTCGGCGTAGAGCCCGGACGGATCCCCGACTGGCTCGGCCTGGCCGGCGACCCCGCCGACAACATACCGGGCGTGCCCGGCATAGGGCCGCGCACGGCGACGAGGCTCATAGACCGCCACGGCTCTATCGACGATATTTATGCAGACCTGTCAAAGATTTCGGGCAAGAAGCTGAGGGAAAATCTCGAAGAGAACAGGGACCTTGCCTTCCTCTCCAAGGTCCTGGCCACCGTCATCACCGACGTGCCCCTGGACCTGGAGTTCGAGGGGCTCGAGATCGGCTCGGAGAGCGGCGACCTTGCGGCGCTTTATGCGGAGCTCGGCTTCGAGAGGCTCCTGCGCGGGCTGCGCGGCGGCGGCGACGGCCCGGACATCGACTATGAGACCATCGACGGCGAGGGAGCCTTCGCTCGATTCCGCTCCGCCCTCGCCGGGCCGCTCGCCTTCTACCTCGACGACGCCGGCGGCGGGGCCCTGGCCTTCGCGTCCGCCGGCGGCGGGCTCTGGTACATGCCTCTCGGCGGAGAAGGGCCTTTGCCGCGGGGCCTTGCCTCGCTCATGGAGGACGGGACGGTCGAGAAGGTGACCGACGACGCCAAGAAAGCCCACCTCTTCTTCCTGCGCCGCGGCGTGGCGCCGCGCTCGGTGGTGATGGACACCTCGCTCGCCTCCTACCTGCTCGATCCATCGAGAAGCGGCCACGCCCTGGAGACCGTGGCGCTGGAGCACCTCTCCAGGAGCCTTGCGCCCATGGAGGGGGGTGAGCACGGGGAGCTTTCCGAACGGGCGAGGGCGGCCCGGTGCTGCGAGCGGGCCTCGGTCCTCGGAGAGCTCGCGCCGCTTCTCGAGGCGAGGCTCGAAGAGGCGGACCTCTCGGCCCTTCTGCGGTCCATGGAGCTGCCCCTTGCGCGCATACTGGCCCGCATGGAGCTTGCGGGCGTCAAGGTGGATACGGCGCAGCTCGAGATGCTTTCCCGCGAGATAGAGGGGCGCCTTGCCGCCATCGAGGAGGAGATATACAGGCACGCCGGCCGCAGGTTCAACATAAACTCGCCCAAGCAGCTCTCGGCGCTCCTCTTCGGCGAACTGGGGCTCAAGCCCCTCAAGAAGACGAAGACCGGCTACTCCACCGACGAGGGCGTGCTCACCGCCCTTGCGCCACTCCACGAGGTGCCGCGCCTCATAATCGAGTACCGGGGCCTTGCAAAGCTCAAGGGGACCTACGTGGACGCCCTCGTCGCCCTCGCCGACCCGGCCACGGGCCGCATCCACACCTCGCTGAACCAGACCGTCACCGCCACTGGCAGGCTTTCGAGCTCGAGGCCCAACCTGCAGAACATACCGGTTCGCAGCGAGCTGGGCCGCCGCATCCGCCGCGCCTTCGTGGCCGAGCGGGGCAGCGTGCTCCTCTCGGCCGACTACTCGCAGATAGAGCTGCGTCTCGTGGCCCACATGTCGGGCGACCCGGCGCTCATCGAGGCCTTCGGAAACGACGAGGACATCCACACCGCCACGGCCGCCTCGGTCTTCGGCGTCCCGCCGGCCGAGGTCACCTCCGAGATGCGACGCAGGGCCAAGGCCATAAACTTCGGCATCATCTACGGCATGGGCGGCTACGGACTCGCCAGGGAGCTGGGCGTGGCCGTCGCAGAGGCCGAGGCCTACATAGAGAGTTACTTCGCCCACTACGCCAGGGTGAGGGAGTTCATCGAGAGGACCGTGGAGCAGGCCGGGAGGCTCGGATGGACGACGACGCTCTTCGGCCGGCGGCGCATGATACCGGAGCTCGCAAGCGGCAAGGAGAACGTCGTCCGCCTCGGCGAGCGCATGGCCGTCAACACGCCCGTGCAGGGATCGGCGGCCGATATCATCAAGGCCGCCATGATAGCCGTCGACGGCGAGCTCGAAAGACGGGCCATGAGATCGCGCATGGTGCTCCAGGTCCACGACGAGCTCCTCTTCGAGGCACCCGCCGACGAACGCGACGAGCTCGAGGAGATCGTCAGGACCCGCATGGAGGGCGTCGTGCGCCTTGACGTCCCGCTGAAGGTCAATATCGGCACAGGTGCCAACTGGTGCGAGCTCGATGGCTGAGGGGCCCGCAGAGGGGCCGCCGTCCGTTGAAAAGTTAAAAAAAGTCTTGACCTTATGGGGGCTGATCTATTATATTCCAAAATATAACTCTATGAACCGGCCGCTCAAGTGTGTTATAATTTCTATAGCTGATGCGGGTTGGTCGCCCCGGCGCTTCGGGCCGCGGGGCAGGCGACAAACGGTAAGAGGGTGAAAGTAATGGCGATGACTGTGAGAGAGGGCAAGCACAACGGTATCGAGAGGGACGACAAGCCGTACACGACCGGCGAGATAGCTTCCTTTTGTCATGTCACCATAAACGCCGTGAAGAAGTGGATATCGTCGGGCAAGCTCAACGCCTTCCGCACGCCCGGCGGCCACTACCGCATAGAGCGCAGCGACTTCAAGGACTTCATAGACCGTTACAGGCTTCACATCAAGGACGAGATATTCCCCGAAAAGCGCAAGATACTCATAATAGACGACGACCCGGCCATCGTCGAGTACCTCAAGGGCGCGCTCGAGATGATGGAGGACGACTTCGAGATAGAGACGGCCATGGACGGCTACGAGGCGCTCATAAAGGTGGGCGACTTCAAGCCCGAGCTGCTCATTCTCGACATCAGGATGCCCAAGATCGACGGCTTCGAGGTCTGCCGCAGGCTGCGGGCCGACGACAAGACCCGGGGGACCAAGATACTGGCCGTCACCTCCTACGGCAACGAGGACATGGAGAACATCATCCGCTGCGGCGCCGACCAGTGCATCTCCAAGTCCCACAACCTCAAGGAGTTCCAGAAGAGCGTGGAAAAGCTTCTCAAGTGACGGACTCCGCACCCGATGGGGAGACTCATGGGGTGAACCATCATGGCAAAATCTGTCGGCAGGATCTACGGCTCGCTCAGCATCTCGTGGAAGATGGGCTCCGTCTTTCTCCTGCTGCTGTTCATGATGGGCGTAGGCGGCTCCGTCGGTCTCTATAACGCCGTCAGGATCTCCGATGTCTCGGAGTACCTCTACAACGACTACTTCCGCAGGGTCCAGACCCTCTCCAGGGCCGAACACGAGTACCTCCTGCTGCGCCAGGACTTCATACGCCACCTCGTGCTCGCCGCCGAGCCGTCGCCTTCCCGCCTCGACGGCCTCATAGAGAGCCGCCGCGCTTCACTCGACACGCTCCTCGCCGATTACAGGATCATGGGGGTGCCCCCGGCCCTCGGCCCGGCCTATGAGAAGGTCGAAGAGAGCCTATCGAGGTACATCGACGTCCAGCGGCGCGCCGTGGAGGCCCTGCGCAGCGGCGACGGCGGCCGGCTGAGGGCGCTTCTCGACAGGGAGGAGCCCGGCGCCTTCTCGGCCTGTCTCGACGCGCTCGGCTCCCTCACGGAGGCCGAGAAGAGGAGCGCCGCGCAGGTCTACAGCGGCATCTCCTCGTCCGTGGCCGTCACGAAGACCGTCACCCTCGGTCTCTCGGTGGCCGCCATCCTCATAGCCGCCGGCCTCTGGTACGTGCTCACGCGCTCCATCGTCCACCCCATAGTCACCATCGGAGAAGCGGCCAGGGACATCGCCTCCGGCGACCTCAAGAAACGGATACCCCCCCTTGAGAGTGAAGACGAGATCGGAGCCCTGGCCCGGCGATTCAACACCATGGCCGAGTACCTCCAGGACTACTACGAGAGGCTGGAGCAGAAGGTCGAGGAGAGGACCGAGGAGCTGCGGCGCGCCAACGAGGAGCTCTTCACCCGCAAGCACGAGATCGAGATGGCCAACATGGAGCTCGAGGAGGCCAACAGGCACAAGAGCCAGTTCCTCGCCAACGTGAGCCACGAGCTGCGCACCCCCCTCAACTCCATCATAGGCTTCTCCGAGCTCCTTCAGGAGCGGTACTTCGGCGAGCTCAACGAGAAGCAGGCCCAGTACGTGGGCTTCATCAACTCCAGCGGCACCCACCTGCTCGAGCTCATAAACAACATCCTCGACCTCTCCAAGATCGAGGCCGGCCGCATGGACGTGACCATCGACGAGTTCCCGCTCCTTGAGGTCATTGGCGAGACCGTAGACTCGGTGAAGAACATGGCCCAGAAAAAGGGCGTGGAGCTCGGCTACAGGCAGGGCGACGGCGGTCCCGTCGTCGCGGCCGACAGGGCAAAGCTCAAGCAGATACTCATAAACCTCCTCTCCAACGCCGTCAAGTTCAACCGCGAGGGCGGCTCCGTCTACGTGGACTGGCATATCCGGGAAGACCCCAAGGGGGACGCCACCGAGCGCTCGCTCTTCATCTCGGTGAAGGACACGGGCATAGGGATAAAGCAGGAAGACCGCGGCAGGCTCTTCAAGGAGTTCGAGCAGATAGACCCTTCGTCCACCCGCGAGTACGGAGGCACGGGCCTGGGGCTCTCGCTCACCAAGAAGCTCGTGGAGCTCCATCATGGAGAGGTCATGGTCGAGAGCGAGTTCGGCAAGGGGAGCACCTTCACGGTGCGCCTGCCCCAGCCGGCGGCCAACGGCGGCGGGGCGGAGCCGGCGCCCGCCGTGGAGAGGCCCGGGGCCGAGACCGAGACACGGCGGCCGCTCATCCTCGTGGCCAGCGAGAGCGACGAGATAAACCGCATGCTCGACGCCTACCTCGAGAGCGAGTCCTACCGGGTCGCAACCGCCTCGGACGGCGAGGACCTGCTCGTCAAGGCGCGCTCGGAGAGACCCTTCGCCATCGTCATGAGCGTCAACATACCGAAAAAGGACGGCTGGGACGTGATGAAGGAGCTCAAGAGCGACCCGCTCACCTGCGAGATCCCCGTGCTCATCATCACTGTCTCGGACCGCAAGGAGCTCGGCTTCGCCCTCGGCGCCGTCGACTGCCTCGTAAAACCGTCGCCGGGGCGCGACGGGCTCGTGGACCTTCTCAGCCGGGTCGGCACCGCGTGGCAGCCGCGCCACAAGCGCACGACCATCCTCATAGTGAACAGCGACGGCAAGGTCCTCGACTTCCTCGACCAGATGCTCAGGGGCGAGGGCTTCTCGGTCATAACGGCCCGGCGCGGCGAAGAGGCCCTGGCCCTGGCCCAGGAGCGCACGCCCGACATCATCATCATCGATCTCATGCTCGCGGGCCTGAGCGGCTTCGACGTCATAGACGCCCTCAAGGAGCACCCCATGACGAGGGAGATACCGGTCATGATATTCACGGCCAAGGATATAACCGAGGCCGACAAGGAGAAACTCGGCGGCGACATACAGAACATCCTCCACAAGTCGAAGTTCAAGAAGGAGGACCTCCTCTCGGAGATACACCTTCTCGAGATGGCCTACCCGGAGAAGGCCAACATGGTCGACCCCCTCACGGGACTCTTCAACAGGCGGTACTTCAACATCGTGCTATCGAGGGAGCTGAGCCGCTGCACCCGTTACGGCCACATCTTCTCGGTGCTTCTCGTCGACATCGACCGTTTCGACGAGTTCAACGTCTCCAACTCCTATCTCTCGGGCAACGAGCTCATAAAGAAGCTGGCAAGGAAGCTCAAGGGCAACGTGCGCAAGGCCGACACGGTGGTAAGGCTCGAGGACGACGAGCTGGCAGTGCTCATGCCGGGCATCACGGCCGACGAGGCGCTCAAGGCCGCCGAGAAGCTGAGGATAATGGTGGAGCGCATGAGCGTGCCCGCGGTCTCGGGCGACGGGAAGGGGGTCACGGTCACCATAGGCGTAATCGGCCTCCCCGTGGACGGCGAGGTGGACATCATGGAGGAGCTGCGCCGGTGCGTGCGCCGGGGGCTCGACAGGGGGGGCAACAGGACGGTGGTCTTCGGACGATAAGAGGCCGCCGGCTCGACTTCGGCGTCCGCCTTCCGGGGCGGGCCTGGTCACCGCGGACAACGCGGTGCCTCAGGAGCCGCCGTCTCTTCTCCCCCCTTGCCTCTTCCCCGAAGAGAGGGGAGAGGCCGACAACCCTTTTATGCGTCTTCGCACCTCGGCCATGACCCTTGCCGGAGGCTCCACGCCGCCGTAGCGGTGGGCCTCGAAGACCTCGGTCACGGCCCGCACGTGGGCCGAGCCGCACCTTGCCGCAAGCTCCGAGGGCGTCTCCGAGGGGCGACGCGGGAAGCCCTTCTTTTCAAGGACCCTCAGCATCTCCCTGTAATAGGCGGGCGTGTCGCCGCCGGCGCCGGCCG
This sequence comes from Deltaproteobacteria bacterium, assembly GCA_011375175.1. Classification (NCBI taxonomy): domain Bacteria; kingdom Pseudomonadati; phylum Myxococcota; class Myxococcia; species Deltaproteobacteria bacterium. Next base: position 72,834 of record DRME01000063.1, read on the forward strand.
GCCGGCCGTGGCGCCGGAGCGCGAAGAGCGCCGCCGCCGCGACGGCCGCCGTGGAGAGCGCCGCCGTAACGGGAAATCCTCCCCCGGCCCCCTCGCCCGCGCCCCATGCCCTGGCCCCCAGACCCTTGAGCCAGGTCCGCAGGGAGCCGAGCATCGAGCCGGCCCGGCGCTCGAGCCCGGCGGCGGCCCTCAACTGGTCGGCCGAGCTGTAGGTTACGACGTACTTTATCCACCTCCACCGCAGCGAGTCCATGAGGAGGGCCAGGGTCGATACCCCGGAGTCCGGGGCGGGCGCCTGGCCCGGCGTGGGGTCGAAGCGCATCCAGCCCGCCCCTTCGATATAGGCCTCGACCCACGTATGGGCGTCGCTGTTGCGCACCACCAGGTAGTCGCCGTACTCGTTCCACCGGCCCTGGAGAAAACCGGTCACGAGCCTCGACGGTATGCCGACGGTCCTGAGCATCACGGCCATGGCCGTTGCGTAGTGCTCGCAGTAGCCCTCCCTGGTGTGGAAGAGGAAGTCGCCTACCGGGTCTCCCGTGGGGCCGGGCGCCGGGTCGAGCGTATAGCGGTAGTTCTCCGTCAGGTGGCGTCTTATGGCCGAGGCGGCCTCGAGGTCGCCTGACGCATCGGCGGTCACGGTGCGCGCGAGCCCGGCCACCCGTGGCGATAGCCGCCGTGGCAGTTCCAGGTACAATCGGCGCTCGTTCCGCGCAAGCGCCGACCCGTCGCCGTTCACGGGACGGGACCACACCCTGTACTCGGTCCTCGAAAAGGGAGGGGAGGGGAGACGGACCGCCCCCTTGGAGTCGACCCAGAGGTTCTTGAACCGTCCCTCCACGACGACGGCCCTGCCGGCGGCAAAGAGTGTCTCCGTCTCGAGAGGCTCGAGTACTATGCGCTGAGCGAGAAGCGCGCCTTGCGCGGCCCCGGCGAGCCGGAAGCGGCCGTTGCCGCCCCTCACGAGCCGCCGCTGCTCGAGGGCCTCGCTCCATTGCCTGCCGTCGAAGGTGTCGAGGGCCCGGCCCCGCAGGTAGAGCGGGGCGGGAGGAGAGCCGAGCCCCGGGAACTCCACCCTCATCACCACCGTGTCGTCGAGCTTGACGGGTCCCATCGCGCCGAGTTCGACGCTGTCGGAGAAGCCCGATATCTTGACGGTGTCGAGCGTTCGCGTCTGGAAGAAACCGGCCGCCATGCGGGGCAGGATGAAGAAGAGCCCCATGGTCATGACGAGGCACGCGCAGGTGAGCGCCGCGGTGTACAGGAAGAAGGACGGCCCCAGAAGTCCCGGCGGCGGCTCGGCGTCCGGCCGCCGGGCCGACTCCTCCCAGTCGCGCCTGAGGTTGAGCAGTATCATGGCCCAGATGGCGCCTATGACGAAGAGGGCGAGCAGGGCGAGGAACGCGGGGCTCACCGTGGAGGCGGCGGCCGAGAGGATGAGGAAGAGGACGAGGACGAAGAGGAGGACGTAGTCGCGGGCGGCGCTCATGTCGAAGAGCTTGGCCGCCATGAGCACGGCGAGGAAGCGGGCGAGCGTGTCGATGAGGGAGGCCGACAGGGCGTAGTGAAAGGAGACGAACACGGCGAAGAGCACGAGGGCGAGGACGTTCCACAGGGCGCCGGGAAGCGGCGGCCTGCGCCTCAGGTTGACGGGCAGGCTCGCAAGGCAGGCCGCGGCCACGGCCGCGACGAAGCCGCCCCCGACGCTCTCTACGAGCATGAGCGCCGCAAGGCCCGCGGCCGTCATGACGTAGGTCGTTATGAGAAGACAGGCGTGGAAGCTCATGGCTCCACCGTGACGGAGAGGGACGCCGCGGCGCTCCCCTCTACGGGCTCCGTGAGGGCGAGCGCGGTCAGCACGGCGCGCAGCTGCGCCGGACCGCCCCTCGGCGCAAGCCTCTCGCCGAGGGTGCGAAGCCCCACGCTGTAGCCCCGCTCGATGTAGTGGGCCGCAAGGCTCGCCGCCCGGTCCACGGCCTCCTCGAACTCCAGCTCCGCCCGGTCCGGCGCGCCGCCGGGGCGGTAGTTGTCGAAGCGTATGGTGACGCTGCGCTCGCTCTCGACCTCGGTCTCCCTGGCCAGCAGCCTCGCCGCCTTGGCCGTGGAGCGCCAGTGTATGCGCCGGGAGTCGTCGCCGAGGGTGTACTCGCGCAGCCCGTGAAAGTCGTGGCCCTCGCCGCGCCGGCCGCTGGAGGAGCCGTCGCGCCCGGCGGGGCCGCCTCTCCCGGCCGCCTCCACGGGCCTTACGGCCGGAAAGACGACGACCTCCTGGGGACGGCGGCAGAGCTTTCCCTTGGTGAAGAGACCGAAGGGAAAGCGGGTCGTGATCCTGAAGCCCTCGAGCCTGTAGCGCCCCCTCCTCGTGAAGAGATAGGTCGTCGTCACCAGGGCGTCCCCCCGCGGCGGCAGACGGAGCGCGTAGGCCGGGGCCGCCTCGAGCCCGGGCGTGTCCATCTCGCGGACCGTCACCGAGTAGGAGGAGAAGAGACGCTTGCCGTTGGCCACGGCGATCCCCACCGTCGCGGGCGAGCCCCTGTAAAGGCCGGCGGGCAGCCTCCGCCCTGCCGTAACGCCCCTCAACGCCGTCTCCGACATGACGCCCGAGATGACGATGAGCGAGAGCAGCGCCGCCGTGACGAGGTAGAGGAGGTTGTTGCCCGTGTTCACGGCCGCCACGGCGATGACCATGAGCAGCGCGAGAAAGCGCCTCCCCTCGCGCGTTATGCGCAGGGTGCGGGGAAGCCAGAACTCCCTGCGGCCGGCGATGCGGGCCGCCCGCCCCCACAGCCCGGCCGCGACCATGGCGAGCCAGGGAAGCGGCGCCGATATGACACTCTTCACGCACATCTTCTTGCTGGGGGGGACTCTCTTGTTATTCGGATCTTCGGCTGTGCCGGGAAGCTCGGCCCGCGCCAGGCGGGATTGTTACGCCTTTGCGGCCCGAGCTCCCCGGCACAGCCCCCCGAGGCAGCCGGCGCGGGCAGCCTGGGGGAAACTTTCTGTAGAAGGGCCATAGGCCCGAGGGCCACAGGCCCACGTTCCCCCCTCGTCCCATCGTATGTTATTCGGATCTTCGGCTGTACCGGGGAGTTCGGCCCGCGCCAGGCGGGGTTGTTACGCCTTTGCGGCCCGAACTCCCCGGCACAGCCCCCCGAGGCAGCCGGCGCGGGCAGCCTGGGGGAAACGGGGGTCTGAGACCCGTGGGTCCGAGACCCTTTACAAAAGGTTCTCTCAGTCAAAGAGGGACTTTCACGTCATCGAGGATCTCCTCGATGACGAGGGCCGCGTTCCCGGCGGTTTCGAGCTCATAGCCTTCGGGTATTATTCTGTGGGCGAAGACGGGGACCGCCAGCCTCTTTATGTCGTCGGGCGTGCAGAAGCGGCGCGAGCTCGCCAGGGCGAGGGCCTGGGCGGTCCTGTACATGACCATCGATCCCCTGGGGCTAACGCCCAGTCTTACGCCCTCGTGGGACCGCGTGGCCTCGACGATATCCATGATGTAGGCGGCGATGCCGTCGGAGACCCGCACCGAGCGGACGAGCGAGGCCATGGCGAGGAGTTCGTCGGTCGTCACCACGGCCTCGAGCCCTTCGGGGTCGAGCTCGGCCTGTTGGGCCTTCATTATGGCGAGCTCTTCGTCGCGCCCGGGATATCCCATGCGAAGCCTCATGGTGAAGCGGTCGAGCTGGGACTCGGGCAGGGGAAAGGTGCCCGAGTACTCGAGGGGGTTCTGGGTGGCGATTAGCATGAAGGGTTCGGGCAGGGGGTGGGAGACCTTGTCTACCGAGACCTGGCGTTCGCTCATGGCCTCGAGCAGCGCCGACTGGGTCTTGGGCGTTGCGCGGTTTATCTCGTCGGCGAGCACCACGTTCGTGAAGACGGGACCGGGTTTGAACTCGAAGTTGCGGGTCGCCTGGTTGTAGACGGTCACGCCGGTCACGTCCGAGGGCAGAAGGTCGCTCGTGAACTGTATGCGCTGGAAGGTGCAGTCGACGGACCTCGCAAGACCGTGGGCGAGGGTGGTCTTGCCCACGCCGGGCACGTCCTCTATGAGGATGTGTCCCCTTGCGAGCATGGCCGCCACGGCGAGCTCTATTATGGCGCGCTTTCCCCTCACGACCCTTTCGAGGTTGTCCACCAGGGCCGCCGTCTTAGCGAAGGCCTCGCTGTAGTCCATCTTTCCCCGAACTCCCGGAGCCGGTCCGCTTCCGGCCGGCCCGCCGCGCTCCATCCCTGTCATCATAGCCATCATATCCTAATCGGCCGTCGTCTTCACCCCCTTTAGGGCCGCCGCGGCCCTTCGTTTTTGGTTGACAAGCATTATAAGTTACTGTATCTTGATCGCCTTCCCGGCAACGGCCGTCTTCACCGACCGGGCGGCCGGAACTGAGAGGGTGGTGAAGGGGGTAGGGAGCTGACTCTCTTTTTCGAAAAGGAGGAAGAAAGTGGGAAAAAACATTACGCAGAAGATAATCGAGTCGCACCTTGTGAGCGGCGAGGCCGTCGCCGGTAAGGAGATCGCCATAAGGATCGACCAGACCCTTACCCAGGACGCCACCGGCACCATGGCCTACCTCCAGTTCGAGGCCATGGGTGTGCCGAGGGTGAAGACCAAGCTCTCGGTGAGCTACGTGGACCACAACACCCTCCAGTACGGCGGCTACGAGAACGCCGACGACCACAGGTTTCTCCAGACCGTGGCGGCCAAGTACGGCATCTACTTCTCGAGGCCCGGCAACGGCATATGCCACCAGGTCCACCTCGAGCGTTTCGGCGTTCCAGGCCAGACCCTTCTCGGCTCGGACAGCCACACGCCCACCTGCGGCGGCATCGGCATGATGGCCATGGGCGCCGGAGGACTCGACGTGGCCGTGGCCATGGGCGGGGGCCCCTTCAGCCTCGTATGCCCGAAGGTCGTGAACGTCTACCTGACCGGCAGGCTCCAGCCCTGGGTCTCGGCCAAGGACGTGATACTGGAGCTTCTGCGCCGCCTGAGCGTCAAGGGCGGGGTGGGCAAGGTCATCGAGTACGGCGGACCGGGCGTGGCGTCTCTGTCGGTGCCCGAGCGGGCGACGATAACCAACATGGGAGCCGAGCTCGGCGCCACGACCTCCATATTCCCCAGCGACGACGTAACGCGCGAGTTCATGGCCGCCGAGAAGCGCGAGGACCAGTGGGTGGAGCTCAAGGCCGACCCCGACGCCGCCTACGACGAGCGCATAGAGATCAACCTCGACGAGCTCGAGCCGCTCATCGCCAGGCCCCACATGCCCGACAACGTCTGCAAGGTCTCGGAGATCGAGGGGATGAAGGTCGACCAGGTCTGCGTCGGAAGCTGCACCAATTCGTCGTACCGCGACCTCATGCTCGTGGCCGAGACGCTGCGCCGCGGCGGCTACAAGGTCCACCCGGAGCTCGATCTCACGATCTCGCCCGGCTCGCGCCAGGTCTTCGACATGATAGCCCACAACGGCGGACTTGCAAGCCTCATCGAGGCCGGGGCGCGCATACTCGAGGCGGCCTGCGGTCCCTGCATAGGAAACGGCCAGTCGCCGCCCTCCGGAGGTGTGTCGCTTCGCACCTTCAACCGCAACTTCGAGGGCAGAAGCGGCACCAAGAACGCCGGCGTCTACCTCTGCAGCCCCGAGGTGGCCGTGGCGGCCGCCATCAAGGGCGTAATAACCGACCCCCGCAAGCTCGGCGAGGTGCCGGTGATAGACGTCCCCAGGGAGTACATGGTCGACGACTCGATGATCGTGCCGCCCGCCGACGACCCCGACAAGGTGGAGATAAGGAGGGGCCCCAACATCCAGCCGCTGCCGCGGGCCGACAGACTTCCCGAGACCCTCTCCGGCAAGGTGCTCATAAAGCTGGGCGACAACATAACGACCGATCACATAACCCCTGCCGGCACGTGGCTCAAGTACCGCAGCAACGTGCCCAAGTACGCCGAATCGGTCTTCTCGGCCATCGACCCCAAGTTCCACGAGAAGGCCAAGGCCGCGGGGGGCGGTTTCGTCATAGGCGGCGAGAATTACGGCCAGGGCTCCTCGCGCGAGCACGCGGCGCTGTGTCCCATGTACCTGGGCATAAAGGCCGTGATCGCCAAGAGTTTCGCCAGGATCCACAAGGACAACCTCGTCAACTTCGGCATCCTGCCCCTCACCTTCGCCGACGAGTCCGACTACGACGCCGTGGACGAGGGCGACGAGCTCGAGCTCGTGGGCCTTACGGCCGAGGCCCTCAAGTCGGGCGGGGACGTCATCCTCAGGAACAAGACCAAGGGCGCCGAGATAAGGCTCAAGCACGGCTATTCGCCCCGCCAGGTCGATATCCTCTGCGAGGGCGGAAAGCTCAACTACACCAGGAAGCTCAAGGCCGCCTGAGGGCGCCGGGGCGGCCTGCGAATGCCGCTGTGAAAGAGACCCCCGGCCGGTTTCACCGGCCGGGGGTCTCTTTGTCTCCGACGCCTTTCGATGTGACGGGAACGGCGTCTCAGTAGACGCCTATGTCGAGGTACGACACGGCTATCTTCTCGATCGCTATGACGTAGGCGGCCGTGCGGTAGTCATTGACGTTGGGGTAGGAGTTCTTGACCTCGCGGATGTGCTGGAAGGCGAGCCTCATCGTATCGTCGAGGCCCGACCGCACCAGGTCGAGTTCGTCGTAGCCGCGGTTGAGCTCCCTGAAGACCCAGTCGGGCATCTTTTTTCCTGTGGTCTCCTCGAGGGCGCGGATTATGTGGAAGCCCCGCATCTCTTCGGCGCGGCGGGCCATGCGGCCGAAGCGGATGTGGCCGAGGTTGCGGACCCACTCGAAGTAGGAGACGATGACTCCTCCCGCGTTGAGGTAGGCGTCGGGGATGATCGCTATGCCCCTGTCGTTGAGGATGCGGTCGGCGTCGAAGGTGACCGGGCCGTTGCCCGCCTCGGCCACGAGCCTCGCCTTTATGCGCGGCGCGTTCTCCTCGTCTATGACCCCCTCCACGGCCGCCGGTATCAGTATGTCGCAGTCCGCCTCGAGCACCTTGCGTCCGTCCTCCACGTAGCTGGCCCCTGGAAAGCCTCTTACCCCGCCGTTCTCGACCATGTAGCGGTGGATATCCTCTATGACGAGTCCATCTTCGTTCACCAGCGCGCCGTCGCGCTCTATGACGGCGATGATCCTGGCGCCGTCCTCCTCGGAGAGGAACTTGGCGGCATGGTAGCCCACGTTGCCGAGCCCCTGGATGATTATGCGCTGGTCGCCGAGACCTCCGCCGAGGTTTGCGGCCTTCACGTCGTCGCGGTGGCGGAAGAACTCGCGCAGTGCGTACTGGACGCCGCGGCCCGTGGCCTCGACACGTCCCCGCACGCCGCCGAAGTGGACCGGTTTTCCCGTCACGCAGGCCACGTAGTTTATGTCCTCGGGATAGAGGTGCTTGTACGTGTCGGCTATCCAGGCCATCTCGCGCTGGCCGGTGCCCATGTCCGGGGCCGGGACGTTCGTGGCCGGGCTGAGGAAGCCCTTGGTGGCCATCTCCCTTGTGAACCGCCGCGTTATGCGCTGCATCTCGTCGCGCGTGTAGCGCCGGGGGTCTATCTCGAGACCGCCCTTTGCCCCGCCGAAGGGGACGTCCACTATGGCGCACTTGTAGGTCATGAGCGCCGCCAGGGCCTCGACCTCGTTCTGTTCCACCGTCGGCGCGTAGCGGATTCCGCCCTTGGCCGGAAGCCTGTGTATGCTGTGGACGGCCCGCCAGCCGTGGAAGACCTCGATCCTGCCCTTTATCTCCACGGGGAAGTTGACCTTGAGCACGGCGTTGCAGCCCTTGATGGCGTCGGCTACACCCTTTTCGAGCCCCTTGATGCGCATGGCCTTGTCCACCATGCGGTCCACGCTCGTGCGGAACTCGAGCCCCCTGGCGCTCCTGTTCTGCGGCATGACTGCCCCTCCTTGAGTTGTTTTCTGCGGGCGGCCACCGGGAAGCGGCGGCGCGGCATTCCCGGCGCCGCCCGGTCTTCTTATCGGGAAGAAAGGACGGGACCTTGAGAAAGGCCGGGCGGTAGAGAGGCCTTGGGGCCTGTTCGGTCGAGGTCAGTCGGGCGTCCCGGCGCCTCCATCTTCCCGGAGCTCACCGTCGGACTCGTCGACGAGGTAGAGCCTGTCGTCCTCGACGAGGTAGAAGAGCGGCGCCGCCGTGAGTCCCGGGTAGATGGAGCGTATGAGGCGCACATCGCGCAGCACGGACTCCACGGCGTCGACCTTTCCGAAGCGCGGCGCCATCTCGTCGAAGTGTCTTCGCGCCGCCTCGGCGTCCCAGCCCCAGCGTCCGACGAGCCCGGCCACGAAGGCCTCCCGCTGGGCGGCGAGGTCCACCATGCGGCAGTCGCTGTGGCCGATGACGGCGAGGTGGTCTATGCCGCCCACGGCGAGGGCGTAGGAGATGGCGAAGCTCACGCCCGTGACGGTGCCTCCGCTGTTTCTCACCACGAAGGAGAAGTTGCGCGGCACGCGCAGCGTCTTGCGGCTGTCCATGCACATGACGGTCACAAGTCTCGGGGCCGCGCAGGGGGCGGGTTCTCCGCCCATGTTGTGACACCTCAGCAGCTCCCCTACGGGCGAGTGCCGGTAGCGCTCCGGTATCTCCCCTTCACGGCTTACGTTTATGAGCCTGTGCTTCAATGGGGCTCCTTTCAGGCCGGGCCCCGGCCCGGCGGCTCTTTCTCTCGGCGAGGTACTCGCCGAGCACGACGGCGCTGTTGCGCTCCCTGTCCCTGGCCGAGTAGAGGAGCGTCACGGCGGAACGTCCGCACCGCTCGAGGATGAGCTCCACCGCCTCCTCCCTTGCGTCGAGCTCGCGGCGGTAGCGCCGCCTGAACTCGGTCCAGCGCGATGGGTCGTGACCGAACCATCGGCGAAGCTGCACGGACGGAGCTATCTCCCTGAGCCACAGATGAACGGCCGCCCTCTCTTTGGACATGCCCCTGGGCCAGAGCCTCTCGACGAGCACGCGAAGACCGTCGTCCGCGGCGGCCTCGTCGTATATGCGCTTCACCCTTATCTCCACATCCACATTGTCCCCTGAACAACCTACCAGAAAACTGCGCCTCCCGCTACTGAAATCGAGAGCGTCCCTTCATGTCAACCCGTTTGGGCGGAGCGGTTGACAATCTGCGTGCGCTGTGGTACCCATAAGGAAACTCTGACTAACGACCCTGGGGGAACCGTGGGTCCATGACCCTTTGTCAAAAAGGTTCCCTCAGTGCAATAGAATGGAGTTTCCTCGATAGTCGGGGAAGTCACGGAGGTCTCGTGATGGCGAAAGAGAGGGAGAGCGGCAGGACCGCCGGGCTGCGCGAGCTCGACAGGGCCCACGTCTGGCACCCTTTCACGCAGATGCGCGAGTGGGAAGGGGATGAGAACATCATAATCGAGCGGGGCTCCGGCGTCTGGCTCATCGACACCGAGGGCCGTCGCTACATCGACGGTGTTTCGTCGCTGTGGGTGACCGTCCACGGCCACCGCAGACGGGAGATCGACAGGGCCGTGAGAGAGCAGCTCGGCCGCATCGCCCATACGACGCTGCTGGGGCTCGGCAGCCCGCCCTCCATCGAGCTCGCCCGCAGGCTCGTAGAGCTGGCTCCGCGGGGGCTCGAGCACGTCTTCTACTCGGACAACGGCTCCACGGCCGTGGAGGTGGCCATGAAGATGGCCTTCCAGTACTGGCAGCAGGCCGGGGGCGGCAGGCACAGGGACAGGCAGAAGTTCGTCGCCTTCTCGGGCGCCTACCACGGCGACACCTTCGGCTCCATGAGCGTGGGCGAGATAGACATCTTCGTCGACAAGTACAGGCCGCTCCTCTTCGAGACCTTCAGGGCGCCCTATCCCTACTGCTACCGCTGTCCGCTGGACCTGGACAGGGACGATTGCGGGCTCGCCTGCCTCGACGAGCTCGAGGCGATACTCAGGGACCGCCGCCACGAGATAGCGGCCTGCATAATCGAGCCTATCTTCGAGGGCGCTTCCGGCATGATAACTGCGCCCGAGGGCTTCCTCAGGGCCGTGCGGCGCCTTACGCGAAAGTATGGTATACTTCTCATAGCGGACGAAGTGGCCGCCGGCTTCGGCCGCACGGGCGCGATGTTCGCCTGTGAAAAGGAAGGCGTTTCGCCGGACTTTCTCTGTCTCGCAAAGGGGCTCACCGGCGGATACCTGCCCCTTGCGGCCACGCTTACGACGAGGAAGATATACCGGGCCTTCCTGGGCCGCTATGAAAGCTACAGGGCCTTTTTCCACGGCCACACGTACACGGGCAATCCCCTGGGCTGCGCCGCGGCCCTGGCCAACCTCGACATCTTCGAGCGCGAGAGGGTGATCGAGGGGCTCGCTCCAAAGACGGAGCTCCTCGGGCGGCTCCTGCGGCGTTTCAGCGACCACCCCAACGTGGGGGATGTAAGGCACGTGGGGCTCGTGGCGGGCATAGAGCTGGTAAGGGACCGGGCCTCGAAGGAACCGTTCCCGCCCTCGATGCGCGTGGGACGGCGCATAACCCTGGCCGCCGCGAGGCGGGGGCTCATAACGCGCCCCCTGGGCGATACGCTCGTCATAATGCCGCCCCTGTCCATAAGGCCCGGCGAGCTCAGGCGGCTTGTGGATATACTCTACGACTCGATGGTCGAGGTGCTGGGCTGAACCGCCCGGCGGGAGCAGAGGTTGAGCGGCCCGAACAGGATATTCTTCATAACGGCCACCGACACGGGCGTGGGCAAGACGTTCGTCACGGCCTCCATGGCCGTCGCCCTGCGCTTAAGGGGGGTGGACGTGGGTGTCATGAAGCCTGTAGAGAGCGGCTGCTCCGAGGAGGACGGCGGGCTCGTCCCCCACGACGCCGTGGTGCTCAGGAGGGCCGCCGCAGTGGACGACCCGCTGGAGCTCGTCTCGCCCTGCCGCTTCAGCCATCCCCTGGCGCCGAGCATAGCCTCAGGCCTCGAGGGCAGAAGCGTAGACTTCGAGAAGATTGTGGACTGCTGCGAAACGCTGGCCGCCCGCCACGACGTGCTGCTCATCGAGGGCGTGGGAGGCTTCTTCGTCCCCCTGGACGAGCAGAACACGGTGGCCGATCTCATACGGCTTCTCCGCGTGCCCGCCATCGTCGTCGCCGCCTCGAGACTGGGCGTCATAAACCACCTGATGCTCACCCTCTGCTGCGCTGAGGTGAGGGGCGTTGAGGTCAAGGCCATAGTCGTCAACCACCCCACGGCCATGCGCCTCGACGCGCCCGAGGACGAGAGCATCCACCACAACCTCGACGAGATCCGCCGCATAACCGACATACCGGTCATCGGCGAGGTCCCCCACATAAACGAGGACGACCCCTACGGTGCCGCCGCCCCGACCATCGGTGTCGACTGGATGCTCTTCTGACGCTTCTCCGGGGCCGCCCGGCGAGGTCGCGCCCCTTGCCGCCTCTCACTTCTGGCGGGGCCGCCCCGACGCGCGTTTGCGGGGGCTACGTTCAAGGGTCTCTTCGCCCCGCCGTCTCGACCCTGTTGCGTCCCTTCTTCTTGGCGTCGTAGAGGGCGTTGTCGGTCCTCGTTATGAAGGTGTCGATCGTGTCGCCGTCTTCGAGTTCGGCCACGCCGAAGCTCGCCGTCAGCCCCGGTATCTCCTCGAAGGGACCAGCCTCGATGCGGCCGCGCACCCTCTCGGCGAGTCTCACCGCTTCCTGCAGGCCCGTCTCCGGCGCCACGATGACGAACTCCTCGCCTCCCCAGCGGGTGAGGGAGTCGGACCTCCTCAGGGTCGCCCTCGCTATGTCGGCCACCGTCTTCAGGGCCCTGTCGCCGGCCATGTGGCCGAACGTGTCGTTTACGGCCTTGAAGTGGTCTATGTCGAACATGATGAGCGAGAGCCTGCGTCCGTAGCGCCGGACCCGCTCGACCTCGGCCTCCATGATCCTGTTGAACTCGCCGCGGTTGAAGGCGCCGGTAAGGGGGTCGGTGACGGCCTGCTTCTTGATCTCGCTCTCCATCCTCTTGCGCTCGGTGATGTCCGTTATGACCTGGGCCAGGTACATGGGGCTGCCTATCTTGTCGCGCATGAGGAAGAAGCTCTCGAAGGTCGGTATGGACTCTCCCGAGCCGGAGACGAGCTCGAGCTCTCCCGTCCACTGCCCCCGCTCGAGCACGGCGGGGACCACGCTATCCTCGACGTGCCCGCGAAGCTCCGGGGGATAGAAGGAGAGGAAGAAGTCCCCCGTCGCCTCCTCGGGCTTTTCCACCCCGATCATCCTGGCCAGCGCCGGATTCATGTACTTTATCCTGCCGTCGAGCGTGCTTATGACGAGCCCCTCGCCGGCCGTGTCGACAAACCGGTGGAAGAGCATGAGGGCTTCTTCGGTCTCCTTGCGGGCCGTTATGTCGCGGACGCTGAAGACGAAACGCAGCCTTTCGCCGCCCTCCATCCTGTCTATGCCGAGCTCGATGGGAAAGGTGGAGCCGTCCTTCCTCACACCGGTGGTCTCGCAGCTCTTGTCGATGATCCTGCTCACGTTGTAGGTCAGGTGATAGGGGACGCCGCCGCGGCTGAGGTAGAAGCCCGGTATGAGGAGCCGGATATCGCGGCCCGGCAGCTCGCCAGGGTCGTAGCCGAACATCTCCTCGGCGCTGGGGTTTAGCGTCTCTATCGTCAGGTCGTCGTTTATGGTGATCACGCCGTCGACGATGCTGTTGAATATGGCGCGCAGCCTCCTCTCGCTCTCCTGGATGCGCCGGTCGTCCTCCATGTGGATGAGCTCGCTGGCCGCGCGGGCGGCGAATACGTTGAGCAGCGACTCGGCGTCGGGTGCGGCGGACATGGGCCTGGTGTCCATGACGGCCATGTGGCCCACGATCACCCCGTCCGGCCCCTTGAGCGGTATGGCCCTGTAACTCTCTATGCCGTTGTCGCTCAGCCACCGGTCGTTGGGAAAGGCGCGGGCCACCGCCGAGCTGAAGTGCACGGCCTCGCCATCGACGACCAGGCCGCAGGGCGTGCCCTCGGTGTCGTACTCGAAGCCCTCGCCCCAGTCCCTGCCGGTCCACAGCGAGATGATGCGGCAGCGCTTGCCCTTCCGGCCGGCTGCGAGCTTGGCTATGAAGGCGTAACGGACGCCGAGCGCCGAGGCGAGACTCTTGGTGAGATTGTTGAGGAAGTCTTCGGAGTGGTGCGATGAAGTGCCCTGGACGAGATAGTGGAGCCGCTGGTTGGCGAGCCTGTAGCCCTCGGCCGCCTTCTCAAGCTCGGCGACCCTGCGCGTGAGCCTGGAGACTTCCTCCAGAAGCTCCCGCCTCGTCTTCCCGGCTTCACCCATCGTCTTCGCTCCCCGACCGTTCAAACAGTCGTAGAGTATATACGATCCTTACGCTCATTTCCACTCTCTTCGGGAAGAGGGCAAGAGAAAAAACACAACGCCCTGCGGATCATACCGAGTAATCAATTTGCCGGCGGCGCTCCCCTGGGGGGTCGGGCCGCAAAGGCGTAAAAATCCCGCCTGGCGCGGGCCGACCCCCCAGGGGAGCGCCGCCGGGCAGCCCGCGTTCCCTGTCCCTTAAGGCTCAGGCCAGGCGCGCCCTCGCGTAGAGCACGTTGTAGGTGGCAGGAAGGGGGCCGTCGCCGAAGCTTTCCTTGTAGAGACGGGCCGTCTCTTCGATGAGGCGCCGGGCGCCGAGTCCGGCCGGGCCGGCGGCGGCAGGAGCGAGGGCGCCGATCTGTTTGAGCGTGCGCAGGAGGTCGATTAAGCCTGCGTAGCGCCTGACCACGGGGCGCTCTTCAAGCTCCGCATACCGGAAACCGGCGGCGCGCAGCGCCTCCTCCACCTCCGGGGCGGCGGCGAAGTCCATGAAGCTTGTGCGCCCGGTCCCGCCGACAATCTCCTCGGCCGCTCGATAACAGCCGCGCAGCTCCCTGAGCGTGCCGCTTGCGAGCGTGGCGAAGACGAGCGTTCCTCCCGGCGCAAGCACCCTGGCCGCCTCGGCAAGGGCGTTATCGAGCGACGAGGCCCACTGGTAGGCGAGACTGGAGATCACCATGTGGAAGGCATCGTCCCTGAAGGGGAGGGCCTCGAAGTCGCAGGCCACCTGCGCGCCGCCCTTGCTCCGCGCCCTCTCGACCATGGGCAGGGCGAGGTCGCAGGCCGTTACAAGGGCGTCCGGCCGTCGTCGCAGAAAGGCCTCCATGCACCAGCCGGTGCCGCAGCCGGCGTCGAGGACCCGGGGAGGCGAGGGCGGCGCATGGAGAGCGGCCATGCGGGCCACGGTCAGGGCCGTTTCGTGCTGGAGCCCGCCGTAGCGCTCGTAGGTGGCGGCGGCCCTCGAAAAGGACCGTTTAAGGCGCTCGCGCGCGTCCAGTCCCCGACGGCACGGGGCCTCGACGGGGGCGCATCGCGCCGTTACTCCCTCATCTCTCATTGCCTCAGTCCCGTCATATCAAGGTGTTGCAGAAACTTGTTCATAATCTCCATGAATTCTTTCGGCCTCGTGAGAAAGGGGGCGTGGCCCGCGCCCTCAATCTCGGCCAGCTCGGCCCGCCTCAGCCTCTCGGCGAGGAAGCGGCCCGCGCCGACGGGGCAGACGCCGTCGCATGCGCCGTGGACGACGAGCGTCGGCGCCTCGACGGCGGCGAGTCTCCGGCGCAGGTCCGCCGTATCGAGGGCCCTGAGGGCTGCGAGCATGGAAGCGCCGTCGCGTCGGTCCTTTCTGCCGGTGTAGAGGGAGAGGAAGCGTCGCGCCCCGTCACTGGCAAGCTCCTCGCCGGTGAAACAGAGGGGGTAGAACCTCTCGAGGGCCGCCGCCGGGTCGCGCTCCACGTCGCGGATCATCCGCCTTACCAGCGCCGCCGACTGGCCCCAGGGAAAGTCGCGCCGCCGCGTAAAGCAGGGCGAGGCGCCGACGAGCACGAGGGCCGCGAAGCGCGCCGGCTCCCTCGCCGCCGCCTCGATGAGGACCTTCGCCCCCAGCGACCATCCGACGGCGACGAAAGGCCCCCCTGCGCCGGTGCTGCCGAGCAGCTCCCTCACGGCCGGCTCGAGCCCCGGCGCGCTCCAGGGCGTGGCGGCGCGGCCGTGGCCCGGCAGGTCGAGGTTGAGCGCCGGGCCGCGGGCGAGCTCCCGGGCCGCATCGTCCCAGACCCGCGAGTCGCAGGCCCAGCCGTGGAGGAAGAGAAAGGCCGGTCTCACGACGGAAGCCTCTCGACGACCCCCGTCAGGGCGGCGGCGAGCCGCTCGATGTCGCTTGCTTCGTGGAGGGCCGACAGGGTTATGCGAAGGCGCGCCAGCCCCTGCGGCACCGTGGGCGGGCGTATGGCCTGCACGAAAAAACCTTCCTCCAGGAGCGCCCGGCTCGCCGCCACGGCCGACTCGTTCGAGCCCGTGACGACCGGCACTATGGGGGTTCCGTCTCCCGGGGGCGCGAGGCCGGCGGCGGCGAGGAGGCCGCGCAGCAGGGCCGTGTTGGCGGCGAGCCTCTTTCTCGGTCCGTCGTCCTTTTCGACGAGGTCTATGGCCGCCATCGACGCGGCGCACTGGGCCGGAGGCAGGGCGGTCGTATAGATGTAGGAGCGGGCCCTGTTCCTCAGATACTCGACGAGCGGACGGGGGCCGGCCGCGTATGCGCCGAAGGAACCAAGGGCCTTGCCGAGCGTGCCCATCTCTACGAGCCTCGGGCTCTCGACGGAGAAGAGCTCCGCCGTGCCGCGGCCTCCGGGACCGATAACGCCCGTTGCGTGGGCGTCGTCGACTATCACCAGGGCGTCGTAGCGCTCGGCGAGGGCGACGATCTCGTCGAGGGGGGCTATGGTGCCGTCCATGCTGAAGACACCGTCCGTTACTATGAGCCTGCGCCTCGCTTTCGAGCGCCGCAGGGCCGCCTCCAGGGCCTCCATGTCCCTGTGCGGATAGCGCCGCAGCCGTGCCCGCGAGAGCACGACGCCGTCGAAGATGGAGGCGTGGTCGAGCCTGTCGCAGAAGACCTCGTCGTCGCGGCCGGCGAGGGCCTGGAGCAGCCCCAGGTTTGCGTGGTAGCCGGAGTTGAAGAGCATGGCCGCCTCCGCTCCCTTGAAGGCCGCTATGCGCTCTTCGAGCCTTGCGTGAAGCTCCATGGTGCCGCTTACGAGCCTCGAGGCGCCGGCACCCGCGCCGTAGCGCTCGAGGGCCCCGGCGGCGGCCTCCTTCAGGGCCCGGTGCGATGCGAGGCCGAGGTAGTCGTTGGAGCAGAAGAGAAGGACCCTTCGCCCCGCGATCTCGACGGACCGCCCCTGCGCTCCGGCAATGACCGGGGGGGTTCGCGCAAGGCCGTTGCGGTCGAGCTCTTCGAGCAGGGCGTCGAAGTCCATGACCCGGCCGCCGAGCTCAGTTGCGGGGCCGAAGCCCCATGTCGCGGACCATCTGCAGGTCCTCTTCCGGCGGGCTTCCGGCCGTGGTCAGGTAGTCGCCTATCATCATGCCGTTAGCGCCGGCCGTGAAGATGAGGGGCTGGAGGCTTCTCAGGTTCACTTGCCGGCCGCCGCACACGATTATGTCCTTTGCTGGCAGCATGAAGCGGTAGAGGGCGATTATGCGCAGGCACTCCCTGGGAGTGAGGTTTCGGGCCCCTTCGAGCGGGGTGCCCGGCCTGGGGTTGAGGAAATTCACGGGGACCGAGTCGACGTCGAGGTCGCGCAGCGTGACGGCGAGCTCCACCCGCTGGGCCCGGCTCTCGCCGAGGCCGAAGACCCCGCCCGAGCAGACGTAGAGGCCCAGCTCCTTCGCGGCCCTCACGGTCTCCACGTCGTCGTCGTAGGCGTGGGTCGTGCAGACCTCGGGGAAGAAACTTCGCGCCGTTTCGAGGTTGTGGTGGTAGCTATGGAGCCCCGCTTCCTTGAGGACCCTCAGCGTGCCGGCCGAGACCGTGCCGAGCGAAGCGCAGCTCTCGAGCCCCGTGGACTCCCTTATGCGGGCCACGGCGTCCTTGAGCACCGCCACGTCGCGCTCCTTCTCCACGGCCGTGCCGCTCGCCACGATGGAGAACTCCCTTGCGCCGCTGCGGGCCGCCCTGCGCGCGGCGCCGACGATCTCGTCGGGGGCGACCATGGGGTAGGTCTTGACGGGCGCGGAGTGATGGACCGACTGGGCGCAGAAGGAGCAGTCCTCGGCGCAGAGCCCGCTCTTGGCGTTGACGATGGAGCAGAGGTTGACCTCGTCGCCCTTGAAACGACGGCGTATGCGGCACGCCGCGGCGAGCACGTCGTCGAAGAGGCGCTCCGGCATCTCGGCGAGCCGGCGGCCCTCGTCGCAGGAGAGTCCCTCGCCGCTCAGGGCCTTTTCGGTGTATTCGTCCAGTAGTCTCAGCTCTTCGGGTCGTCTCATGGCCCATAGTGATACCACGGCGGGGAGGGTTTGTCAACCCATAGACTTGAAACGGTTGACGATGGTCGGCCTCTCCGACGGACAGAGCCTCGCAGGCAGGTCTTGTGCCTGGGTCTGCGGCCCCGGAGGGGGGCCCTTGCCCCGGAAGGGAGGGGGCCGGAAGGCAGGGGGGATCGGTCCGCGCCAGGCGGTTTTTTTTACGCCTTTGCGGACCGATCCCCCCTGCCTTCCGGTGCAAAGGCGGGGTTCCCCGGAAAAGACTCTCCCCGCCTACTTCTTCCCCCGTCTTGCCGCCTCCTCGAGCCGTCTTGCCATCTCCCTGTCGAACCCCCGGTCGGTGGGCTCGTAGTAGCGCCGGCCCCTGAGGCGCTCGGGTAGGTACTCCTGTTCGGTGACGCCGCCCTCGAAGTCGTGGGGATACTTGTAGCCCCGGCCGTAGCCGAGCTCCTTCATGAGGCGGGTAGGGGCGTTGCGTATGTGCAGGGGCACGGGCAGCGGCCCGTGGCGCTTCACGTCCGCCGCGGCGGCCAGGTAGGCCCTGTACGAGGCGTTGGACTTGGGGGCCGCGGCGAGATAGGTCGCTCCCTGTGCAAGCGCTATCCATCCCTCCGGCATGCCGACGAAGTCGACGGCCTCCTTGACGCCCAGGGCCACGGCAAGGGCCCGGGGGTCGGCGTTTCCCACGTCCTCGGAGGCGAATATGACCATGCGGCGGGCGATGAAAAGAGGGTCCTCGCCGGCCTCGACCATGCGCGCAAGCCAGTAGAGGGCCGCGTCGGCGTCGCTTCCGCGCATGGACTTTATGAAGGCCGATATGACGTTGTAGTGCTCTTCGCCGCCCTTGTCGTAGAGGAGCGCCTTCTTCTGCATCGCCTCGGCCGCGGCCTCGACGGTGAGCCTGCGCGCGCCGTCGGCGTCGGGCCCGGTTATGACGAAGGCCGTCTCCAGGCAGTTGAGCGCCGCCCTCGCGTCTCCCTGCGCCGCCCCGGCGATGAAGGCGAGCACATCTTCTCCGGCCTCGACCTTTTCGCCGCCCAGGCCCCGTTCCCCGTCGGAGAGCGAGCGCCGGAGGATATCGACTATCGCCCCGGCCGCAAGGGGCTCGAGGGTGAGCACCTTGCAGCGCGAGAGCAGCGGGGCGTTGACCTCGAAGGAGGGGTTTTCGGTGGTGGCGCCTATGAGCGTTATGGTGCCGTCTTCCACGTGGTGGAGGAAGGCGTCCTGCTGGGCCTTGTTGAAGCGGTGGATCTCGTCGACGAAGAGGACCGTGCGCCGGCCCCTGGCCCGGTTGGCCATGGCGGCCCCGACGGTCTCGCGGATATCCTTGACACCCGATAGGACGGCCGAGAACTGGCGGAAGTCGGCGCCCGTGCTCTCGGCGATTATGCGCGCGAGGGTGGTCTTGCCCGTGCCGGGCGGACCCCAGAGGATGAGCGAGGGGAGCTCGCCGCCCTCGACGATGCGGCGCACGAACCTGCCCGGGCCGGTCAGGTGCTCCTGCCCCTTGATCTCGTCGAGACTGCGCGGCCGCATCCTCTCGGCGAGAGGCGGCCTCACGTCCGTCTCCCTGCGTGAGCGTCCTTCAAAGAGATCCATCCCTACATGATACTACGACCGCAGCGCCGGCGCAAGGACGCCGCCCTGCGGGGGGCGCGGCCACACAAATCCTGCGCGGCGGCGTCGATGGAGTGGTAGGCGTTCTCGGCCTCGGCCTGGGCCGTGAGCATGGCGTCGAGCACGTCGTCGAGGTTGTGTTTGAGGACCGAGAACACGGAGGGGTCGAGGGCCCTTTCCTCCACCATGGCGTCGATGCACCTCAGGGCCATGGTGTTGCTCATGGCCTGGCGGTAGGGGCGCTCCTCGGTGAGCGCCGTGAAGACGTCGGCCACGGCCAGGACCTTCGAACCGAGGGAGAGCACCTCCCCGTCGTGACCGAAGGGGTAGCCGTCGCCGTCGAGACGCTCGTGGTGGAACGACGCCCAGGCGGTTATCGTCTCCAGGGCGGGAAGGGTGTCGAGTATGCGGAAGGTGTGGTAGGGATGGGCCTTTATCAGGTTCACCTCGTACTCGGTGAGCGAGCCCTCCTTGTCGAGTATCTCGTCGGGAACGGCGAGCTTTCCGAGGTCGTGGAGTCTGCCGGCTATCTCGATCATGCGGCACTCGCGGGGTGAGAAGGACATGGCGCGGGCAAGCTGCGAAGCGCAGGCGGCCACTCCGCTCGAGTGGGTGACCGTGTAGGGGCTCCTGAAGTCGACGACATGGGAGACGAGGCGCGACAGTTCGGAGAGCCCCTCGAGATCGAGCCGCACCGGGGCGGGGCGGACGCGTCTTTCTATCACCCGGCAGACGGAATGGGATACGACGTCGAACCAGAAACTGTCCCTGCCGGCAAGCGAGAGGAAGGCCTTTACGTGGCGGGGGACGAACTTCCCGCCCGAGCCCTCCATTATGCGGGCGCATATGTCGTCGCGCTGGCTCAGTATCTCGAAGGCCGGGTTTATGAGGACGTCCACGCGGTCGGCGAGGTGGACGATGAAGCTCAGCTCCGGGACCTCGTGGCCGTCGACGTGGGCGCCCGCGCCGTCTTCCCAGTCGACGTGGTGGCGGCGTATGACGTCGGCCACCGAGGAGAAGGGTCCGAAACCGTTGAGGAGCCGGTAGCCGGGCTCCGCGTGCTCGATGTCGCCGCAGTCGAAGCTCTTTACGGCGAGGCGCTCCCTGGTGGTGAAGGCCCCGATGTCGTGGAGCGCCCCGCCGAGTATGAGCTCGTTTATCCGCCCCGGCTCCAGGCCGAGCTCTTCGCCCACGGCCGAGGCTATACAGGCCACGCGCTTGTGGTGGTTCACGAGCGCCGGGTCTATCAGGTCCTTGGCCCCGCACAGACACATCACAATGTCGAGCTCGGTCACCTGGAACTCTTTTATCATGGAGAACCGCCCGCAGCTCAGGTCTTTTCCCGGAAGGGCGCCGTAACGCCGCAAAATCCTTCCCGCCCGATAACGTGTACCGCCGGCGTGATGTTAGCACAACATGAAAGCATGCTTCAAGAAAATTTAACCCCCGACGATATGGTATTAAGTAAACTCTGATTTATTGCACTGACTGAGGGAACCTTTAACGCCCTGCGGTTCATCCCGATTTTGCAAGCAAAATCGGGATGAACCGCAGGGAATTAAAAGTCTTTGAAGGGGGCGTCCTGCCCGCGGCGGCTGCCTTTGGGGGCTGCACCGGGGGTTCGGGCCGCAAAGGCGTAAAAAAATCCCGCCTGGCGCGGGCCGAACCTCCGGTGCAGCCGAAGATCCGAATAACATACGATGGGGCAATGGGCCTGTGGCCCTTCTACAGAAAGTTTCCCCCAGGTAATTGAAGGGGGCGTCCTGCCCGCGGCGGCTGCCTTTGGGGGCTGCACCGGGGGTTCGGGCCGCAAAGGCGTAAAAAAATCCCGCCTGGCGCGGGCCGAACCCCGGTGCAGCCGAAGATCCGAATAACATACGATGGGGCAATGGGCCTGTGGCCCTTCTACAGAAAGTTTCCCCCACGGTAATCAATCAGAGCTTCCCTAACCGTGGCGAATGAAGCGGCCCGTCTCGGCGGGCCTGGTTCAAAGGGAGGATGGGGCATGGAGTGCGCAAGGATATCTTTCGTCGGAGGTTGGGCCTTCTTCATCTTCGCGCTCGCCGCCGTCCACACGGCGCGGGCCGACTACTACATGTACGTCGACGACGGCGGCGTGGTCCATATGACCAACAAGAAGGAGGGCGTGCCCGAGAAGTACCGCGACAGCGTCAGGGTGGTGAAGTCGGCGCCCCCGCGGCGCAAGGCCCCGGCGAAAGAAAAGTCCTTTCCGGCCCTCGAAGCGCTGTCGAAAGAGCCGGCGGGGGAGAGCGCCGCGCGGGTCCCGGCCGGGGCCGTTTCGCAGGGGCCGGTTCCGGCGGCCGGCGCCGTGTCGATGCCGCCGTGGTGGGAGAACAGGTACGCCCGCACGGCGGCCGCTACGGTCCTCTTCGTGGCGGCCGTCTTCATGGTCAGGGCGTTGCTCTCCCGCTACGTCGAGGACCGGCGCATAGCCAGGCTTGTGACCATATTCATGGTGAGCGTCCTCATGATCTACCTCTTCAGGGAGTTCGCCCTCGAGAGCAGAAGACGCCTGGACAGGGCGAAGGAGTACGCCACGGCCGTAAAGGAGGGGATCGAGAAAAAGGAGCGCGAACGGCTCAAGGAGATGGAGCGCATGCTGGCTCTGCCGGTCGATTGAGGGATACGCCGGCGAAGCGACTTCAGCGAAAGCCTCCCTCCGGGTAAGAATCGGGGGCTTGCTTTGATTGACAGCGGGCGGCCCTTTCCGGTAGGATTTCCTTATCGCCTCCGGCTGACCGGGGGAAGGGGGGAGGGGGGAGGCGAAAAAGAGATGACGGGAGATCGACTATTCTCAATATGCGCCTTGCCGTCTTCGGGGGCACCTTCAACCCCATCCATTACGCCCATCTAAGGGTGGCCGAAGAGGCGCGGGAGTCGCTCGGGGCCGAGCGGCTCGTCTTCGTGCCTTCCCACATCACGCCCCACAAGCAGCCCTCCGCCGTTGCCGGCTCCGGCAAGAGGCTTCGAATGGTGGAGCTCGCCGTGAGCGGCAATCCGGCCTTCGAGGTCTCGGACATCGAGCTTCGCAGGGGGGGACGCTCCTTCACCATCGACACGGTGCGCCAGCTCAGGCGAGAGCGCGCCTGCGACACGGTCCTCATCATCGGCAGCGACTCCTACAACGACCTCGGCTCGTGGTACAGGACGGCCGAACTCGTCGCCGAGACGGATTTCGCCGTCGTCAACCGGCCGGGTCACGAACCGAGGCCGATTGACGAGGTACTTCCTGTTGAATTGGCAAAAGACTTCTGGTATGATGCCGAGGTCACGGCGTACCGCAGCGGCGCGGGACGCACCATAAGTTTCCTCGATACCACGATGCTGGCCATATCGGCATCGCAGATACGGGAGAGGATAGGACGGGGCGCATCGGTCAGGTATCTGCTGCCCGACGCCGTGATCGACTACATCAGGGAAGAGGGACTCTACGGCATGGAAAGGGGAGCTTGAAGACGAGCGGGTCGAGAGACAAGGCGGCGGCCATAGGGAGGCTCGCGCAGGACAAGAAGGCCGAAGAGATCGTCATCATTGAGATCGGGAGCCTCTCGTCGGTATGCGAATACCTGGTGGTGGCCGGAGCGTCGAGCGAGCGCCAGGTCCAGGCCATAGCCATGCACATAGAGGAGGAGCTGCGCAAGGACGGCGCAAGGCCGCTGGGCATCGAGGGCATGGGCGAGGGACGGTGGGTGCTCATGGACTACGACGACGTGGTGGCACACATATTCCTCAATCCCGTGAGGAGCCATTTCGACATCGAGGGGCTCTGGGTGGACGCGCCGTCCTACAGGCTCGAGGAAGACGGCACCCTCTCCGCCCGTCAGGCTCCGGGGCGGCGAAACGCCGCAGCGTCCGACCGCTCGAAGGAGGGGGCCGGCGGCGAAGAACTCCGGGGGACCTTCCCGCCTAAAGGCGGCGAGGCTTAAGGAGACACCTGAACAACCACCCTTGGGAGACCTTTCTGTGGAAGGGTCAAGGACCCGCAGGGTCTCGGACCCATAGGGCCAAGGACCCGCAGGGTCGAGGACCTACAGGGCCGAGGACCCAGAGGGTCAAGGACCCGCGTTGAAGATCGTCTTTATTACCGTCGGCCCTCCTGGACGGGGGGCGACGGCCGAGGCCGCAAAGGGGTATTTAGAGAGGATCGGGCGCTACGCCCCCCTGGAGGCGGGCCATGTGAAGGCCGCCCCCTACGGCGCAGGCGCCGCGGCCAGGACGAGGGCCATGGCCGCCGAAGGGGAGCGCATAGCGGCGCGGATAAGGCCCGGCGACTACGTGGTCGTGCTCGACGAGAAGGGGAGGACCTTCACGTCGAGTGAGTTTGCGGCGGTCATCGGCAGACTGGCGGGCGGGGGAACGCCCGGCGTAAAGAGGGTGGTCTTCGTCGTCGGCGGGGCCTACGGCCTCGACGAGACGGTAAAGGGGCGGGCCGACCTGCTGTGGTCGCTCACGCCCATGACGCTGCCCCACGAGCTTGCGCTCCTCGTGGCGGCCGAGCAGGTCTACAGGGCTTTCACCATAATGAGAGGGGAGCCCTACTCGCACTGACCGTCACGGACGGACGGCCGTCACGGACCGCCGGGGAGAGGGGCTTGCGCCGGGGGACAGGACGACCGGAGAGCGTCCTTGAAGGCGGCCCGAAAAACCGGCAGAGGTGAACGACTGAAATGTACTCACAGATAATCCTCTTTTTCATCATAGTGCTCATCACCTCGTTCTTCTACCTCCACTCGCTCAACCCGCAGGAGGTGGTCTTCAACCTCACCAAGGACTGGTCCATCGTCCTGCCCGTCACGGTGCTGCTCTTCTGCGGCCTCTTCGTCGGTCTCGCTCTGGTGGTCTTCAACACCATCTTCGTGGACCTGCGCCGTTTCTTCAAGGGCATGAGGTCGCGCAGGGCCGAGAAGCTGCGCCAGCAGTGCAGCGAGAACTACCGCGCCGGCGTGGAAGAGCTCTACCGCGGCAACACCAAGCGCGCAAGGGCCCTGCTGGAGAAGGCGCTCGAGATAAACCCCGACGATGTGGACATAAAGCTGCGGCTCGTGGACGTCTACAAGGCCGAGCGCAGGCCCCAGGAGGCCTTCAAGCTCCTGGAGTCCGGGCTCGCCAGGCGCCCAGGCTCTCTGGAGCTGCTCATGGCCGTGGCGCTGACGGCCGACGAGTTCGGCGACGTCTACAAGGCGGCGGCCACATACGAGGAGATACTGAAGATCGACGAGGACCACTACCTCGCCCTCACGCGGCTGCGCGACATAAGGACCGACGAGGGCAAGTGGGAGGAGGCCGCAAGGCTGCAGAAGGCGCTTCTGGACCAGGACCACCGCGGCACGCCTCTCGAGGACGAAGCCGTGCTCGAAAAGGAGAAGCGCCGCCTTGCGGGCCTGCTCTACGAGTGGGCCCAGGAGCTCGCCGCCTCGGACCGCCAGGACGAGGCCCTCGACACCCTCAAGGAGATATTGAGGCTCGACGACACCTTCCTGCCGGCCTACGTCCTCCAGAGCGACATCAACGTCGCCCAGGGCAACGTGAGCCAGGCGCTCAAGATCCTCGAGGGGGCCTTCGAAAAGCACCACCGGGCCATACTCTTCCTGAGGCTCGAGGACGTCTTCATAAAGGAGTCCAACCCGGAGAAGATACTGGAGAAGTACAGGAAGGCCATAGAGCGCAAGCCCCACAACACGGAGCTTCGCCTGCTGCTCTCGCGGCTGTACCTGCGCCTTGAGATGGTCGACGAGGCCATCGAGGAGCTCGAGCGCATAGCCAACGAGTGGGAAGACACCTATTACGGCCGCGTGCTGCTGGGCGAGGCCTACATGAGGCGCAACCAGAACGAGAAGGCCGCCCAGAGCTTCCACCGGGCCATAGGCATAGACAAGGAGCTTCTGCCGCCCTTCGTCTGTTCCGGCTGCGGCGCCCGAAACGACCGGTGGGAGGCGAGGTGCCCGAGCTGCGGCGACTGGAACACGCTGGTCATGAACAAGGTGAAGCTTGCCCCGGCGGCCAAGCCCGCAGAGAAGGCCGAGTATGCAAGGACTTAGGCCGGTCTGCCTCGTCGTCATGGACGGATGGGGCCTATCGTCCGACAGGACGGCCAACGCTCCCCGTATCGCATCCACCCCCAACATAGACAGGCTCTCCTCGCACTATCCCTTCGGTCTGTTGCGGGCCTCGGGCCTCGCCGTTGGGCTTCCCGAGGGACAGATGGGCAACTCCGAGGTCGGACACCTCACCCTCGGCGCGGGCCGCGTCATCTACCAGGAGATAACGCGCATAAACAAGGCCATCGAGGACGGGAGCTTCGGGGACAATCCCGCCCTTGCCGCCCTCGTCGACGCCGCCGTGGAGCGCGGCGGGGCGGTCCACCTCATGGGGCTCGTCTCCGACGGCGGCGTGCACAGCCATATGGATCACCTGAAGGCGCTGGTCGACGCCGTAAGGCGACGCGGCGTGGATCGCATATACATCCACGCCTTCCTCGACGGCCGGGACACGCCGCCGAAGAGCGGGCTCGGCTACGTGGGCGAGCTCGACGCCTTTCTCAAGGAGCGGGGCGCGGGCCGCATAGCCACTGTGACGGGCCGGTACTGGGCCATGGACCGCGACAACCGCTGGGAGCGTGTCCACAAGGCCTACGACGCCATCGCCCTCGGCGCGGGCGAGAAGGCCGCGACGGCGCAGGAGGCCGTCGAGCGCGCCTACGGCCGCGGCGAGACCGACGAGTTCGTAAAGCCGACGGTCATAGGCGGCGACGGCGCCCCCGACTCCCTGCCCCGCGAGCGCGACGCCATCATATTCTTCAACTTCCGGGCCGACCGGGCCCGCGAGCTCACCCGCGCCTTCGTGGAGCGGGACTTCAACTGCTTCGAGCGCAGGGGCGCGCCGGCCTCCCACTTCCTGACCATGACCGAGTACTCGGCCGACTTCCGCCTGCCCGTCATGTTCCCGCCCCAGCAGCTTGTGAACATCCTCGGCGAGGTGCTCGCCTCCCGCGACGTATCGCAGTTCCGGGTGAGCGAGACCGAGAAGTACGCCCACGTGACCTTCTTCTTCAACGGCGGCGTGGAGACGCCCTTTCCCGGCGAGGACCGGCTCCTCATACCGTCGTCACGGGACGTGGCCACCTACGACCTCGAACCGGCCATGCGGGCCGCCGAGATAGCCGACGCGGCCGTGGAGCGCATAAAGGACGGGAGCTGTCGTTTCGTGCTGCTCAACTTCGCCAACGGCGACATGGTGGGACACACGGGCGTGCTCGAGGCGGCCGTCAGGGCCTGCGAGGCCGTGGACACGGCCCTGGGAAGGGTCGTCGACGCGGCGCTGGAGAAGGGATGGGCCGTGCTCGTAACCTCGGACCACGGCAACTGCGAACAGATGACAGACCCGGCTACGGGCCAGCCCCACACGGCCCACACGACCAACCCCGTGCCCTTCATCCTGGTCGACGAGACGCGAAAGGGGGCGCTCCTGCGCGACGACGGGGGCTTGAGCGACATAGCCCCGACGGTGCTCGAGATCATGGGCCTTGAGCGGCCCGCCGAGATGGACGGAGAGGTGCTCTTCTGAAGCGCACCGGCGAAGGCCCCTTTCCCCTTTCAAAGACCTCCGGTTCCCCGCGGTTCCTCAAACGAGCAGTCCTCAGGCGACCTCGCCGCCGCAGCTCGAGCCCGCTCCGGCCGTGCAGCCGTAGCAGTGGCGGCCCGTCACTATGCGGCGTTCCCTGAGCCTTTCCACGTCGAAGTCGCGCAGGTGTTCCGGGGCGCCGTGGTTACACCGCAGGCCGAGCATCTGGTTGAAGTCGCAGTCGTAGAGCGAGCCGTCCCATCCGACGGAGAGCATGGTCCTGCACATTACGCTTCCGGCGGCCTCGGGGTTGAAGGCCGCTTCGAGGCGTTCCATGTAGCCTTGCAGAAGCCTTTTGTCTTCGAGGGTTCTTCCGAAGCGGCCGATGGGCATGTTCGTTATGGTGAAGAGACGGGTGAAGACCACGCCGTGGCGGCGTTTGAGCTCCCTTCTGAAGTCGGCCTCCAGCGAGCTCTGGGAAGGGGGGAAGAAGGCGCCGGCCGGGTTGTAGACGAGGTCGAGCACGAGGGGCGAGCCCTCGACGCCGTAGCCGGCGGCGTTGAGGCGTCTCAGGGCCTCGATGGAGCGGGCGAAGACGCCGGGTCCGCGCTGCCTGTCGGTTGTGCCCTCGATGTAGTGGGGGAGGGAGGCGACGACTTCCACGCCGAGCGAGGCGAGAAAGTCTATGAGGTCCCCGCAGCCCTCTTCGAGGAGCACGGTGAGGTTGGTGCGGGTCATGACGGCCAGTCCCATGGAGCGGAACCTTTCGACGATGCTGCGGTAGCGGGGATGGAGCTCCGGGGCGCCGCCCGTTATATCGACGGTCCGCGCCGCGCACCTCTCCACGGCGCTGAAGACGAGTTCCAGCGTCTCGTCGCTCATTAGCTCCCGCCTGCGGGGACCGGCCTCCACGTGGCAGTGGGCGCACGAGAGGTTGCAGCGGCGGCCGACGTTTATCTGCACCGTATCAACGGCCTGCGAGGTGAGGGGGTAGAGACCGGCCCGGCGCAGGCGCTCGTCAAAGGGACTTTCCTGACTTTCGGTCTTGTTCATGGCTGCGGTGGTGTCGCGCGGCTCAAAGACCCAGCTTCGCCGACTTGTTCTTCATCTGCACGCCGTGGACGAGCGAGGCGCCGCCGCGGATGGCGCCGGCCACGTGCACGGCCTCGGTCATCTGCTCGGTGGTGGCGCCCTTGCTGAGCGAGGCCTCGGTATAGGCGTCGATGCAGTAGGGGCACTGGAGGGCATGGGCCACGGCCAGTGCTATGAGGGCCTTTTCGCGCTCGCTGAGCGCCCCCTCGGCGAAGACGCTGTTGTACCACTCGAGGAACTTCTTCCACAGCTCCGGGGCGTCCTCGCCCATGGTTGCGAACTTTGCGAGGTCGGCGGGGTTGTAGTATGTCTCCATATTGCGGCACCTCCGGCTGTGTGCTATGATTCGTCAATAGGGCTGCAAGCGAGAGAGTGTCAGGTTAATACAGGTCGGCTTCCATGTCAAGACGAACAGGGCCGCCTCCCGCGAAAAGCAGGGGCGCGAGGGGGCGGCGGTGACGCTGCGGGGACACGTCATCCAGGCTGCAATCACGGCCGCCGCGGCCGCAACGGTGCTCGATCCGTGGCAAACGCTCGTGCTGGCCTCGAGCGTGGTTCTCATAGACGTGGACCACTATCTCGACTTCGTCGTCGTCACCGGCAGGTTCGGCCTGAGCGAGATGTTCCGTTTCCACGACTTCGTCTGGGAAAGGAGGGGCGAGGTCTACGGTCTGAGCGTCTTTCACACCGTGGAGGTCTTCTCTCTGCTGGCCGCCGCCGGCTGGCTCTGGAGCGAGTGGGCCTGGGTCGTTCTCGCCGGTTTTCTCATGCACATGGCGGCCGACGCGGTCTTCCTCTACCGCAACGACGCCCTCGGCACGAGGGCCGTCTCGATAGTGGAGTACGTGGTCAGGCGGGGGGGAGCCGGTTATCCGCGGTATGAAGACGCGGAGGAATGAACGGGACTCCATTTTCCTGAAGTGATACTTCAGCGTTTTGCCGAAACAGGCTGTTCTGTAAAGGTTTGGGAGGGAGTGAGTCATGTCGGTAGAGGCCTATGTGTTTGTGGAGTGCGAGCACGGCAAGTCCGGTGTGGTGGCCGAAGAGATAAGGCGCATCGGCGGAGTGAAGGACGCCAAGACCGTCACGGGACCCTACGACGTCATCGCGCTCGTTGCGGCGTCTAACTTCAAGGTGCTCGGCGACGTGGTGGTGACGAAGATCCAGGCCATAACCGGGGTGAAACGCACGCTGACGAACGTCATAATCGAGTAGCACGGCCGCCCGGAGCCGGAGGGGATTTTCTTCCCCAGTGCGGGCTTCCATATGCGGCCGTGGTGACGGCGCTCCCGTGGCGCGGTCCGCGCCAGGGCGGGGTTTGTTACGCCTTTGCGGACCGCGCCAGGGGAACGCCTCGGCCTTGGCGGGGGCTCCATAAAGGAGTGGGTCTTTTGTGTCGCATAATGTATATTATGTAAATTGCGGGTGGGGCTATATCGGTTTGCCGCCTGTCGGTCCCCCGGAGGGGGCGGGTCCGCGCCAGGCGGGGTTTGTTACGCCTTTGCGGACCCGCCCCCTCCGGGGGACCGACCTGATCGTACTCCCCTTTAAAGTTAGGTCTAATCGTGGCAATTTATTCTAGTTGACAAATTTAAGATGAGCGTAACCGATAACCTAATTACACTCCCGAACAACGCCGGGCGGAAGATTATTGAGGCTGGTGCAGTCATCGCGTGTCCCTTGTTGGACACAGAAAGGTTCGTTAAATTTTGCAAAAAAGATTGTGGCCTTTCCGTCAGTCGGGAGCGCCTTATACGGCTCGAACGCCTGCGTTTGTTTACCCCTATTTTCCGGGTACGGAAGCCTGAAAGGGATGCGCCACCACCATTTTATATTCTAGTGCGCAAGGGACATAACTGGTTCACAAAGAAATGGGCATGGGATACCACAGGACTTACCCCAACCTACCAAGTTCCCGATTACACCGACGGGACACAAGAGGGTTACTATTCTATCTTTCAAATCGATTATCTTCATATGGTTCTCCAGAGGATGACGGATTCTGTCGAACTGGATTACTACTTAGATCGAATTGATAAGAAGAACATCGATTGGCATAAGAAGGGCGAAAGGCGGATTGGGGTTGCAGAAAGCCGGTTGAAAAGCTTGCTCACCCACGAGTACCATCGTCGTAGTGTGGCATTGCTTTGCCAATTCATATCCAACCGATACTACCCCAAATCGCAGAGTGATCAGAGAAAGTTTAGAAATAGTCTTCGTCGTGGAATCTATCCAGACCACTGGTATGAATGGGACCCACGGAAAGCAGAGCGTTTGTTTGATTTAACACCTGAAAAGCTGCGTAACGCCTATAAGGGTTTGGCTTTAGCCCAAAAGGACTGCGACCCCCTGGAGCGATGGTACCAACTCACGCAGTTCGTTGCTGTTAAGGAACGTAAAAAACTCAAAGGGGATGCCTTGAGGGCCGAAACCCTTAGGGCCGGCGCCCACATGCTGCGCCTTCTCTATAAGGATTTGTATGGAGAAGAACTACCTCACCCAAACGAAGAAAAAGTCATCACCCATATCCCAGAATTGGATGTTCGCCAAGATACTCGCCGCTATCTTGAGTTAGTCGTCAACCGTTTTGGGCTTAATCCACAGCCGAAGCTCTGCCTTATTGTAGAAGGAGAAAGCGAGGAGGCTGCCGTACAAAAAATATTTAAACAATATTTTGGCGCTCATCCGGGTAAGTACTGGATCGAAATTGTCGTACTCGGCGGTGTCGGAGTGGCCACCGGTACTAAGCAAGATCGCTTCCGGGCAATCCTCCGGCTTGTAGACTATCTACATCATCACCAAACGATCACGTTTCTTATTTTAGACAATGAGAATTACGCAATAAGACTCGAGCAGGAAACCAAAAAGGCTAAGTCCATTCATAGCGACCGACGCTATGTCACGCGTCCAGATTATATCAAAATATGGAGGAAATCTTTCGAGTTTGACAATTTCTCCTGCAGTGAGATTGCGGCAGCAATGAGTAAACTGGCAATGGGTCATGCAAACTTCACCACCTCTGAAGTGGCTACCTGTAAGAAAAATCCTAATCCGGGTGCATCTCTGAAACACCTTTATAAGCAAAAGACCCATTACGGCCTTCAGAAGATCAAGCTAAGTGAATTTCTGGTTGAACATATGATGTCGCCAAGCTCACGGCGTAAGATCGAAAACCGACCCATTGTCAAAGTTCTGGAGCGGGTGAGACAATTGGCCGATGACAACCTGTTTCCGACAATGCACAAAATCTGGGAAGATAACCAGGCGTCAAACTATTTTGGTAAGAAACTTAAACGGAGCAGGAGCGGAGGGAAAGCGAAGGGTTGAAGAATATGCCGCGGTTTCCTCGACTGGTCGGTTTGCCGCCGGTCGGTCCCCTGGAGAGGGCGGGTCCGCGCCAGGCGGGGTTTGTTACGCCTTTGCGGACCCGCCACCGACAGGAAGGAGCACCTTGACCGTAACGGGGCTCCGGCCCGGCCCCTTGGATTTCTCCCCTCCCTGAGAGACGCGGGAGGATAATATTTCTTGACAAAAGCCGAATCTGGTATTACTTTATTGTTAAGTAATATGACTTCTTGATGTAAGGAGAAACCACGATGGCAAGGCCGGTAAAGATAACCTCGAAAGGACAGGCGACCATTCCGAAAGAGATAAGGGATATCCTCAAGACCGACGTCGTGGAGTTCGAGGTGGTGGATGGGAAGGTGATCCTTAAGCCCGTGCTGAGCGTCGGAGGGTCTTTGAGCCGGTATTCAAAGGGGTATCGGCCGCTCAAGGACGTAAGGGATACGGTGTGGAAGGAAGTGGTGCGTGAGAGGTCCGGGAAAAAGACTGCCTGATACGAACACCATACTCAGGTACCTGCTCGGTGATGAGCCCCGCCTCTATGAAAAGGCGGCGGGGTTCTTTGAGAAGGTCAGGGTCGGAGAGGAAAGGGCTGTGATCCTCGAAAGCGTCCTTGTGGAATGCGTATACGTATTGACCAAGTTCTACAAGGTCCCAAAGGGTGAGGCCTCTGCAAAGCTCAAGGAACTGCTGCGTTATAAAGGCATGGCCAATGACGACGGGGATGAGCTCATCGAGGCACTGACCACTTTCGCCGACAACCCCTCCCTCGATATCGTCGACTGCATCTTGTGTGTAAAAGCCGGGGCCGGCAGTATGCCTCTCTTTACTTTTGATAAAAGTCTGCTGAACCATTCAAAACGCCCAGCCTCCGGCAATTGATTGAGGTAGAAGCCCTCGATACTTCCAAATCGTCCCGGAAATTCATGACGGTACTTCATGGTTCATGGTCTTGAACTGCGCCTATAGGTCGGTTTGCCGTCGGTCGGTCCCCTGGAGAGGGCGGGTCCGCGCCAGGCGGGGTTTGTTACGCCTTTGCGGACCCGCCCCTCCCAGGGGAGCGACCTGAAGGAGCGCCCTGATCGTAACGGGGCTCCGGCCCCTTGGTTTCCCCTCCCTGACGACCTCCCCTCTTCCTGCCGGAAAAAAAGAAGATGAAAAAGAAGGATGAGAAAAGAAAGCAGGAGCGGGGCGGCGTGGCTGAAGGCCGCTTCGGGTTCCAACGGTACGACAGCGCCCAACAAGATTCATCGTTTTTTCTTTGCCTACTTTCTTTTTGGTAATACCTAACCAAATCGGACCAGATCATGTAGAATGTTCTGGTCATGAGAAGTTGTCCTAAGTGCTCTTATACGTGGGCTTGGCAACTGTCCGACGGCAGGTTCAAATGCCGTCGTTGTGGAAGCCGATACAGTTGGACCTC